>JAUQZZ010000086.1 GCA_030586765.1 Candidatus Brocadiales bacterium
CGTCAAAGCGTTCGGGATTCTTTACCATCCACATGCATGTGGCATCCACATGGCCATACTCAGGGGTTATATCCGGGTATTCTTTGGCCACCTCTTGAAAGACCCTCCACCATAGGTCATGGGCGTAAGTTAAGACATTGGTCTTCCCACAAAAGAGCAGGGTCTTCTTTTTATTCCGCTTCCTGGTAAATTCAAAGGCATAACGGATACAGCGTTCTACCCCAAACCTGGTGTTAATAGATTCTTGTATGGCCACCTCCTGGGGCGTCCCCTTTTTGAAGATACCTCCTGAGCCTGCATACAGCCCTTCTGTATTCTCCCTAACTATCACAAAGTCCACGTCCTCTGGACCTTTGTTCTTTATAGGGCACTCTATGCCTGGATAGAGTCTTACAGGCCTAAGATTTATGTACTGGTCCAGCTCAAAGCGTATCCTTAGCAGAAGGCCCCTTTCAAGGATACCTGGGGTTACCTCTGGGTGGCCTACTGCACCCATGTATATGGCGTCGCTCTGCTTAAGTTTTTCCAGTATAGGTTCGGGAAGTACTTCCCCGGTCTTCAGATAATGGTCTCCTCCTAGCTCGTAATACAACGCCTCATATTTGAAGCCCCTCTTCCTGCTAACTGCTTCCAGGACCTTGATGCCCTCGCGGATTATCTCAGGTCCTATCCCATCCCCAGGTATAACGGCTAGCTTATACACTTTTGGCTATCAAGGCCTAATCTATAGGGCTATTTAAACTATTTATTTTAATGGGATTAAAGACATTTTGCAAGAGAAATTGCATCCAGTAAGTTTTCAGTTAAGTATGGTTTGGATGCTAGTCTCCTTCTTAGACGGAAATGGGCCTAACCACAGGTTAATTGAGAATTCACCATTTTCTTAAGCAGTTGACAGCATTAGGAATGTGTGATAATATTTTTAATAAAGATTTTTAATGGAGGGTGTCGGGTGAATTCCAAGCAGTATGCGGAGGTGGTGGTTAATGCCCCTCTAGGCAAGAGCCTCCATTACCGCATACCTGATGCCTTATCTAACCAGATAAAGATAGGCCGGCGTGTAAAGGTTCCTCTGGGCAAGAGGTTGGTAGGCGGCTACTGTGTGGGCCTTACGTCCTGTGCTCCGGTAGTTAAAGAAATCAAAGATGTTGTGGAGGTGCAGGATGGTGGGCTATCCCTGAGGGAGGGGATGCTCAGGCTCACGCAGGAGATATCGAAACACTATCTCTGCCCATGGGGAGTAGCAATAGAGGCAGTCCTTCCCTCCCCTGTAAAGAGGGGGCTTAAGACCAAGAAGACAAAAGCCCTGCGGCTAATAAAGGATAAGGAAGCAATATTGACCGAGTTAGCTCTCCTCAAAAAGAGGGCGCCTAGGCAGGCTAGTGCGTTATCAGCCCTCCTGGAGGCTGGGGAAGGGATGGCTCTGAAGGAACTCTCTCAGCTTAGTAGGTGTAGCCCTGCTGGCCTCCAGAATCTGGCCAGGCGTAGGCTGGTAGAGTTTTACGACCTATCTCCCCAGGAGACCCTTTGGTCAGGAAAGCCCAAGTCCCCACCCTTTATCCTTACTTCAGAGCAGCAAAAGGCGCTGGATATAATAATGACTAAGCTACGGGAAGGTGGCTTTGGGGTGGTGCTCCTTCAAGGGGTGACGGGTAGCGGGAAGACAGAGGTGTATCTGCAGGCCATCCAGGAGGCCGTTACGCAGGGCCTGGGCGCTATAGTCCTGGTACCTGAGGTGTCCCTGACACCTCAGACCGTAGAGCGTTTTCAGTCACGTTTTGATGGCGTGGCTGTACTCCACAGCTACCTCTCTGAGGCAGAACATAATTCCCAGTGGCATGCGGTGGCAGAGGGGAGGGCACAAGTAGTTATTGGTGCCCGTTCTGCAGTCTTTGCACCCCTGGAGAGGTTGGGGCTAATAGTGGTGGACGAAGAGCATGAGACTACCTACAAGCAGGAGAATCCCCCACGTTATCACGCCAGGGATGTAGCCATTATGAGGGCGAGGCAGGAAGGGGCGGTGGTGGTCCTGGGTTCAGCTACTCCTTCCCTGGAGAGTTACTTCAATGCCCTTACTGGGAAGTATGAAGGGGTTACTCTAACCAAGCGGATAGGGGATAGACCTCTGCCCAGGGTGGAGATAGTGGATATGAAGGGTGAGTTCCACGTAGGCAGGGGTACCAGACTTCTCTCCCGCCGCCTGGAGCATTATATGAAACAGAGCCTGTCCAAGGGAGAACAGGTGATACTCTTTCTGAACAGGCGGGGATTTTCCCCCTTCGTAAGTTGCCCAAGATGTGGCTTTGTCCTTAAGTGTGGCAGGTGCGACATTGCCTTGACCTATCATAAGAAGGACCACATAGCCTTATGTCACTACTGCCACAAAGATGTGTCACCTCCGCAGGATTGTCCAGACTGTGCAGGGGCCAAGTTAAATTATTTTGGATTGGGGACAGAGAGGATAGAGGAGGAGATACGCCGTTCTTTTCCCGAATATAAGCCTATAAGGATGGACAGCGATACTATGAGGGGCCGAAAGAGCCATGAGAAGGCCTTCCGGACCTTCCAAAAGGGAGAGGCCCAGATTCTTATAGGTACCCAGATGATAGCCAAGGGCCTGGATTTTCCTAACGTTACCCTGGTGGGCGTCATCTCTGCTGACACCGTGCTCAACCTGCCAGATTTTAGGGCCTGCGAGAGGACCTTCCAGCTCCTGGCCCAGGTGGCTGGTAGGGCAGGAAGAGGGCCAAAGGGAGGGAGGGTAGTTATACAGTCCTTTAATCCCAAGCAGTATGCTATCCTTGCTGCCGCTGCCCATGATTACCATGGTTTTGCTCAGAGGGAGTTGGAGTATAGGAGGGCCCTGGGCTACCCACCCTTCGGGTGCATGGTACGGGTGCTCTTCCGCGGCAGAAAAGAGGGAGCAGTAAGGGAAAAGGCCCTGGAGATGGCAAATACATTAAAGGAGATGTCGGGAGATAATGGGCAGAGGATAGAGGTGGTAGGCCCTGCACCTGCCCCCATTTCTCGCATAAGAAACATGTCTCGCTGGAACCTTATCCTTAAGGCAAGGTCTTATGCTGCCATTACAGAGGCCTTAGAAAAGGTCAGTAGAAATAAGACCTCCAAAGGGGTTAGGGAGATTATTGATGTAGACCCGTATAATATGCTGTAAAATATCTTAAAAACCAGAAATTGTAGGGCAGGGCTTTAGCCCTGCTAGCAGACCTAAAGGTATGCACTACGAAAACTCTTTATAAATATAAAAACAAAAAGGGGAGTAAAAATATGCAATTCGATGGTGGTGGAAACGGTTACGATGCAAAAGACTTTTTTGAGAATATGGGTGGCATTACCTATAATGATTTTATCCTTCTGCCAGGTCATATAGACTTTAGTGCTGACGAGGTAGAACTGGATGCTGACTTCACCCGCAACCTGAGGCTTAAAAGACCTATAGTAAGCTCCCCTATGGACACCGTCACAGAGTCTAAGATGGCCATCTACATGGCCCTGCTGGGAGGCATTGGTATCATACACTATAATAACACCATAGAGGAGCAGGTAAGGCATGTAAGGCTGGTAAAGAGGTTCGAGAACGGCTTTATTACTGACCCGGTGGTACTAGGGCCAGATGACACTATTGCCGATGTGGATAGGATTAAAGAGGCCTACGGCTTTTCAGGCATACCCATAACAGAGGATGGAACCATAGGCTCCAGGCTCATAGGGATAGTAACCCGCAGGGATATATCCTTTGAGACCAACCATTCCAAGAAACTTCGAGAGGTGATGACCACGGAGCTTGTTACTGCCCCTGTGGGGATAAGCCTTCAGGAGGGTAACAGAATCCTTAAGGAATGTAAGAAGGGTAAGTTGCCTATAGTGGACAAGGAGGGCCGACTGGTCTCCTTGATGAGCAGGACGGACCTCTTGAAGAATGAGGATTTTCCCTATGCCTCCAAGAATAAGGACAAACAACTTCTGGTAGGTGCCGCCCTCTCTACAAAGGAGGAGGATAAAGAGAGGCTGGATGAATTGGCCAAGGCAGGGGTGGATGCAGTGGTGATAGATTCCTCCCAGGGGGACTCGGTGTTTCAGATTAACATGGTGAAATACATCAAGAAGAAGTATCCCCACCTGGAGGTTGTTGGTGGCAATGTAGTGACGGCCAGGCAGTGTAAGTCCCTCATTGATGCAGGGGTTGACGCCCTGAGGATAGGCATGGGTTCGGGTTCTATATGCATTACTCAGGAGGCCCTGGCAGTGGGGAGGGCCCAGGGTTCTGCTGTTTACCACTGCGCTAAATTCTCCAGGGAGTACGCCCATATACCTGTTATGGCCGATGGTGGAATAGCCAATCTTGGCCATATTACTAAGGCCCTGGCCCTGGGGGCTAGCACGGTGATGCTGGGGGTCATGCTCGCTGGCACCACAGAGGCCCCAGGGGAGTACTTCTATGAAGGGGGTGTGAGGCTGAAGAGATACCGAGGCATGGCCTCCTTCGAGGCCATGGAGGCAGGAGGCGCCAAGAGATATTTCTCTGAGGAAGACAGGGTTAAGGTGGCGCAAGGTGTAGCAGGCGCTGTGGTGGATAGGGGCTCTGTGGTGGACATGGTTCAGTACCTTATGCAGAGCCTTAAACATTCTCTGCAGGATTTAGGCTGCAGGACTATCTCGGCCCTCCATGAGGTCCTCTACAATGGTACACTGCGCTTCGAGGCCCGCTCACCTTCTGCCCAGGCTGAGGGCGGAGTCCACGGGCTTTATTCCTATCAAGACCCCCATCTTGGTCTCTTTAAGCAGGCAGTAGACCGCAGGGAGTTATAATCTTTGGCTCAACGTAGGGACAGCCTTCAGGTCTGTCCACGGACAGGTCTAAAGACCTGTCCCTACATCTGTCCTTGGTAAGGGAGACCTATAAAAAAATCAAAAATTGTAGTGCATGAGCCCACATTAAGGATAACTTTTTTGTTGACAAATCGTTCTTAGTCCGTATTATATATGCCGCCTGTGATTTAAGAAATCCACAGTAGTAAAGGGAAAGAAGCGATCTTATATATTGTATTACAAGGACTTAGAGGAGGAGAGGTAACTTTTAGAAAGGAGAGAGGGTTACAATGAAAAGAATTGCTCTAGTTGCTGTCTGTGTGGCCTTCTTGTTAGCAGTGGGAGTTTCTGTGGCGAAGTCTGCTGAGGAGTCTGTTACCCTACAGGTGATAGTAACCGCCCTGGGCAACTCCCCTGTGGAAAATGCCGCGGTAACCGTAGGGGATAGGGAAGATACTACTAAAAAGAACGGTTCTTGCGTCTTCACCCTCCCCCCTGGTGAGTACAGCGTTTGCGCTAAGGGAGAGTGGGGTGGAATGAGTGCTCAGAAGTGTCAGGATGTGGTACTGAGGGGCACCAACCGTTTTGTAGTTATTGAACTCTTCCAGAAGGCTGAGAACGCCTGGAAATAAGAGGCTTCCTGATATTTTTCTAAAAGGGCTTCGGGAAACCCCGAAGCCCTTTTATTCTTCTACAGGCGCTCCATCGTCTAGTCTATATGGAGAGCCATAGCCCCTCCTCTGGTATAGTCTTGCGGTATAAGTAACGTAGTCTCCTTCCTTTAGTAGCACTATCTTGTTGTAATATTCCGAGTTGAAGACCACCTCAGCATCTGTTTCCGTGGTCCCTTCTTTGTGGCGAAAGCCTATCCTGTTCCAATACATGCGTCCAGCGCCTGTATAAGTGACTATTCCCCTCCAGCGGACATACTTACCCTTGTAGTCCTCCCATAGCCTCTTTTTTTCACCAGGTGGCAGTGCAGTTTCTGGGCCAAAGGTCGCATCCAGAGATTCTACGGTGACGTCTATAAATTCTCTACCATTAAGGGGGATGGTGGGAGGTTCTAGGCCAGGGGGCGGTCTTTTGCTTTCTTTTCCACCTAAGGCGGATACAGGGGCCTCCTTCCTTTTCTCACCGTACAGGCGGTCAAACTCCTTTAGATAAAGGGCTACTACTGCAGGGTCGTCTATGAAGACTACGTTCTCCAGGTTAAACCTCTGAGCCCGTTCTGTCCAACTGTAAGACCCCGTAATAAGCCGCTCCTCATCGAAGATGGCAAAGTTACTGTTCATAAGCCCCCCGGCCTTGCCTTTGAGGGTCTTCACCTCCAGCCCTTCTTCCTTAAGGAAATCGGCCAGAGAGGGCTCTACAGTTGCGCCTTTTTCGTCCAGGATTACACTTATCTTTACCCCCCTTTCCTTAGCCTTTGAAAGGGCCAGGACCAACTCCCCAGAACTAAGGGCGGAGAGTGCCACGTTGATAGAGGTATTGGAGCGAGCTATATTGTCCAGGAGGAGTTCACTGATGTCCTTCTCAGGGGAGAAGAATACATCCATTTCACCGAGAATTGTATTTGTAAGAAGCGAAATAAAGAGGGAGGCCAGAAGGAAGACCCGGGTAAAGAGTATGTTCATCCTAAAAATAAGTTAGTCTTCCCCCCTGGTTTTACCTTCCCATACCTCTAAGAATCTGCGTAAGAGGTCTGTATAAGAGACTATTCCCACCAACTTACTGTCCTTGAGGACGGGTAGATGCCTAAAGCCGTGTTTTCTCATCAGGGCTATGGTCACCATAAGGTCGCTGTCCTCTTTTACGGAGATTACATTTTTGGTCATTATGTCGGCCACCTTCACCTTCTGCAGTTCCTTTACATCCTTAACACGGATGTCCAGGGCGCCGTAATCCTTGATAAAGTCTATATCTCTTAAGAGGGGAAGAAAATCAGGGCTGAAGGTGCCAAGGATATCCATAATGCTTATGATGCCCACTACATGCTTCTCCCTGTCAACTACAGGGGCGGCGCGTAGCTTCTTAGAGACAAACAAAGATGCTACTGTTCTCAGATTATCCTCGGGTTTCAACACTATAACATTGGTGCTCATGCAGTTCTTTACTTTCACCCCAGACTCCTCTTTAGACAAGGTTCTCTATGCTTAGATAGTTATTAATAAAAATAAATATACCATAGAAGCCAGATTTTTTCAAAGATTAATGCCCCTCAAGACCTACGAGACTTTCTCTTGTAGGCAAGAAAGGCCTTAGGTAGGGCGTCCAGAACATCCGTGGCTATAAGAGAGGTCTCTCCCTTCTCATTCCTTGCTATGTCCCCAGCCAGTCCATGTAGGTAGACACCCAATTGGGCGGCTTCAAAGGCGGCCAACCCGCCTGGTGCCCACAGTCCAGCTATTAGCCCTGTGAGGACATCCCCTGTGCCTGCAGAGGCCATTCCAGGATTGCCCGTGAGGTTTATATATAGCCTTTTATTATCAACAACCAGGGTCTTGTGCCCTTTGAGGACCAGGGTTACATTAGGATATTCCTTTACAAACTGAGTGGCTACCTCTCGCCGTCTGGTCTGTACCTCTCCTGAGGAACCCAGTCCTGTAAGATGGGCCATCTCCCCAGGGTGAGGGGTGAGGATGATATCCCTTATCTTCCTCAGCAGGGAGGGTCTTTCTGCCAGGGCATTAACGCCGTCAGCGTCTATTACCAGTTTTGCAGGGAGGGTCTCTAGGAGCCACAGGATGAGCATCCTGGTCTCTGGATTCTTGGAAAGACCAGGCCCCATGACCACTACTTGAACCTTTTCACTTGCCTTTAGTATCTCTTCCCTCGCCCTGTAGGAGAGGGTTCTCTGGGGAGTCTCTGGTAATGGCATGGTGATTACGCAGGTGAGCTTTGAGGCCACTATGGGGTTTAGGCTTTCAGGAATACCCAGGGTTACCAGCCCTGCTCCTGCCCTCAGGACGGCCTCACTACAGAGATAGGCAGCCCCTGTCATGCCCAGAGAGCCTGCCAGGACCAGTACCCGCCCGTAGTCCCCTTTGTGGGTATCCTCCTTGCGTTTTGCTAGGGGCGGCAGTTTCTTGACCAGACCTACCTTCTTTTCCTTTTCCTTTGCCACTGGCACAATTTATATATATAATGATTCTTTATTTCAAGGGTTAAATCCCCCTCAGTATAATTTTTCTCCTAGTCTGACTCGGACTGATCCCTTTATGAGGCAATTAAATACAATGTTGTTTTATATACGATTTTTGGAGCTAAGTTATGAAAAATAAAGATGTTGGGGAGGTTGCTCGGGAGTATTATCTGAGGGGTTTGGGGTGTGCCGAAAGTATCTTACACGCCTTTAACGACTTAGGGGTAATAAATGTGCCAGTGGCCTTGCTGAGGGCGGCTACGGGTTTTGGCACGGGTTTTGGGGGCAAGGGCTCCACCTGTGGTGCGATAACTGGCCCTATTATGGTCGTGGGCCTAAAACATGGCAGACTGAGACCTGAGGAAGGTGCAGAAGAGGCCTACAAGAGGGCCAAAAAGGTTGTTGAAACATATGAGCAGAAGTTTAAAACAACCCAGTGTGCTGAGGTAACAAAGGTCTGGAGAGAGAAG
>JAUQZZ010000087.1 GCA_030586765.1 Candidatus Brocadiales bacterium
GGTAAATGATATCCAGGAGCCTCCCTAGCTCCTCAATAGTTATAGATAAGGGAGGCATAATGACTATTACATCCCCCAGGGGTCTGAGGAAGGCGCCCCTGTTTCTTGCCTCAAGGGTTACCCTGTGTCCCACCCTCTCTTCAGCGGGAAATTTCTCTTTTGTCTTTTTATTCTTAACCAGCTCTATGCCTGCTATCAGGCCGTACTGTCGGACATCTCCCACACCTTTTAGCTTCTTGAAGATGCTGAGCCGTTTTTCCAGGAGGGCTATCTTGGGCTGGACAGCTTCCAGAACAGAATCTCTCTCGAAGAGTTTTATACTGGCCAGGGCAGCGGCGCAGGCCAGGGGGTTTCCCGTATAGGTATGCCCGTGGAAGAAGGTCCTGGTTCTATCCCCAAGGAAGGTGTTGTATATATCCTCTGTAACCAGTGTGGCCCCCAGGGGCATATAGCCCCCATTTATCCCCTTAGAAAGGGCCATAATGTCAGGGACGACCCCCTCATGCTGGCAGGCAAACATCTTTCCTGTCCTGCCAAAGCCTGTCATGACCTCGTCTAGTATGAGGAGGATATTGTACTTAGTGCATAGTTCCCTAACCCCCTTTAGGAAGCCATCAGGATGGACGATTATACCCCCTGCCCCCTGTATTAGAGGCTCCATGACCATGGCAGCTATATAGCCATGGTTTTTTGACATTATTTCTTCCAGTTTTTCCAGACAGGCCAGGTTGCACTTCTTGGGACTTTTCTTATGTAAAGGGCACCTGTAGCAGTAAGGGGAGGGTGCGAAGAGGGTCTCGAAGAGGAGGGGACTATAAAGGCCGTGAAAGAGCTTTATCCCCCCTGTGCTTACCACCCCCAGGGTATCGCCGTGATAGCCGTGCTCCAGGGCCAGAAACTTGGTCTTCCGTGGATGGCCCTTTAGCTGCCAGTATTGGAAGGACATCTTTATGGCCACCTCCACGGCAGTAGAGCCATTATCGGAGTAGAAGACCTTACTCAGACCCCTGGAGGAGATTTCAACCAATCTTTTTGCCAGCCGTATGGCAGGGACATTAGAAAGCCCAAGGAGGGTGGAGTGGGCTACCTTGCCTAACTGTGCCTTGATGGACTCATCTATCTCCTTTTTCCTGTGCCCGTGTATGTTGCACCAGAGGGAAGATACCCCATCTATATATTTATTGCCGTAGATGTCCTCCAGGGTTACCCCTTCGGCCTCTTCTATAATGACGGCTTTCTCCCCCAAGTAATCCTTCATCTGGGTGAAGGGATGCCAGACATAGGCTTTATCCCATTTTTCTAAAAGAAAAGGGGAGAGACTGTTTTTTCCCATCCTTTTATTTACCAGTAAGCACTATACACTAGGCACTAAGCAGTAGGCACTCTTTACAGTTACTTCCGAGTGAACTTCTCAGACTTTTCAATCATTCCGTAAAGCATGCGGTTAATTTCATCGTATCCAGAAATAAGATTTTCATATTCTTTCATCTGTAGATAACCCGCATCTTTAGAAATATCTAACCAAACTTCCGTTTCACCCGCTTCTCCAGCGGCGTCAATAATCTTGCTGATGAACATTTTAGGATACTGTCTTTTCTTCCATGCCTCTGCTATATTAGCAGGAACGCTTCTTGATGATCTTCTAATCTGATCTACGAGTGAATATTTTTCTTCTTTTGGAAACGATTTGGTAATTTCAAAAATATTCATAGCTAACTTATACGATTGTTGAAAAACCTTCAAATCCTTATAACCACGATATGCCATTTGTCTCTACTTAGTCCTTACTGCAGACTGCTTACTTTATTTGCGATAGCGGATAGTTACCTTCTCCCCTCTGGAAACGTTAAGCCTCTCCTTTGCACTGCCTTGGTTTATAGCTATCTCCAGGTGGCCCGAGCTCCCAAAGAGGGCCAGAAGGTCTCCTGGTCTACCGTCTTGATACGACCTGCTCAGCCTGTATATTTTATTATCACCTATGGTGATGGACAAGATTTCTGGGATTCCACTGACAAGGCCGTGGTTTATGTTGGTGATGAGATTGCCAAAACGGTCCACATGGATTACCTCCCCTCTCAGTATCCCTCCTGGTAACTGCATGGGTCTTGGCAGTGCTATCTCTTTAATCTTTTCCAATCTCTCTCCCAGCTTAGAGGGATTAAGGCCCAGGGAGAGGTGTGCTGCCACAGGTGCAAAGATGTCTCTGCCGTGAAAGGTAGCACTCACCTCGGGTAGGAAGTATTTTTTGTTAGAGACATCCACCAAGAAGGTGGGCCTTTCCTTGGTGAGGACAAGGCCCAAGATGCCGTTATCGGGGGCCAGGAAGGTATGACTCTTAGTCCTTAGACAGATTATCCTTCTCTCACTCCCCACGCCAGGGTCTACCACCACTACGAAGACAGTCTTGGGAGGGAAGTACTTATACGAAGAATAAAGGATATAGGCGCCTTCAAGGATATCCTGAGGGGCTACGTTATGGCAGAGGTCAACTATCTGCGCCTTTGGGTTAATGCCTGTTATAACACCCTTCATGGTGCCTACATACTCATCCTCTAGTCCAAAATCTGTTAACAGGACGATTAAGCTAGGCATCTTTTAAGACCTTCTATACACCCACGATAGGAATGGGGTTGCCGCAAAATGTACACTTGCCATTCTCTATCCCATGGACAGTGGTGTAGTAGCCAATCCTCTCGATGAGGAGGGCCTCACACTTATTGCAGTAGGTATTCTCTCCAGGGTGTTCTGGCACGTTGCCTATATATACAAAGTCCAGACCCGCGTCCTTACCTATTCCCCAGGCCTCCTCAAGCTTTTCTATAGGGGTGGGTGACAGATGGGAGAGTTCCAGGTAAGGGTAGAATCGGGTGACATGCCATGGAGTCTCTTTACCCAGGTTTTCCAGTATAGTCTTTGCGATGTCCTTGAGCTCTTCTGGGCTGTCGTTATATCCAGGCACTATATTAGTTACCATTTCCACATGCATCTTCCACCGTTTCTTAGCCCTTATAGTGGCGTCCAGGACAGGTCTTGGGTCCTTTATCTTGGCCACCTCTTTATAGAAGCGGCTGCCCTCTATCCTGCCCTTTATATCCACACGATAGGCATCCAGGTAAGGGCCGATGGCGTCCAGGGCCTCCTTTTCCACATAACCATTGGTTACAAAGACGGTATAAAGACCCTTACTCTTGGCCAGCCTGGCACCGTCAATGGCATATTCCATCCATATTGTTGGTTCATTATAGGTCCAGGCAACACCCTGACAGTTGGTTTTCTGCGTATAGGCCACCAGTTCTTCTGGGGAAAGGGCTACCGTTCTTTGTGAGGTCTGCTCCAGTCTGGCATGGGCTATCTGCCAGTTCTGACAGTCTCCACACCGCATATTACAGCCCAGGGCCCCTATAGAGTATACCAGGCTACTGGGATGGAAGTGAAAGAGGGGCTTCTTCTCTATGGGGTCTACACAGGCAGAGGAGACACATCCATAAATAAGGGAATACAGCTTTCCGTCTATATTTCGCCTGACCCCGCAGAATCCTAACCTCCCTGGGGCAATGATGCAGTGATGGGGGCACAGAAAGCAGTGGACCTTACTATCCTCTCCAGCAGCCTCCCAGAATAGGGCTTCGTGTTTGAACATTTCACTTGTAATTTAAGACTACTATCTGGAGACCTTCGGGTAAGCCCTCCTTGCTTATGGTAAAAGTGTTGCCGCTAATGGTTCTTGCGTTCGTCTTTCCCTCGATGAATCTCTTCACGCTGTAGATATTAAACTTGCTTGCATCGGTGCGGTAGTGCATGGGGACAGCTACCTGGGGATTTAGCTGATTCAAGACTGCGGTAGCCTCCTTTGCATCTATGGTAGATATGCCTCCTACAGGTATTAGCACCACATTCACTTCTCCTACGGCCGCTATCTGCTCACTGGTAAGAAGATGACCCAGGTCTCCCAGATGGGCTATCCTTAGGCCGTCCATAACAAAGACAAAGACAGAATTTTTACCTTCTTCTCTACCTTGAAGCTTGTCATGATATGTGCCCACATTATATATCTTGACATCTTTTACGGTCTCTTCCACTTTCTGCCAGTCTTTAGCATAAGGACTTAACCCCCTTAGGACCCTTGGGATGTCCTTATAAGGGCGGACATAGTTGTGGTCAAAATGTTCGTGGCTAATAGTTATTATATCAGGGTTAACCTCTGGTAAAGGATAGCCCGTTTCTTCGCCTAGGGGGTCGGTTAGTATCGTTGTACCTTGTGAGGATTGGATTAAAAAGCAGGCGTGCCCGAACCACTTTATTGTTACCTCTCCCGCTACACAGGTTATACTTTCTAGCAGAAATAGGCTAAGGAATAGGAGGAACAATAAGACCTTTTTCATCTCTGTATACCTCTCTCTCTACCTTGGTCTTTTTGCTTCAAGAAGAAAGGACAGTACATCCAACAAGTTATCTTAATCACCCTGTATTGACCACAGCAGTAGGGACAGAGCCAATCGCCCAGTACCAGGCAAAGCCTCTCTGCCAGGGGTCTCCCACAAAAGGCGCAGCCAGTCATGCCTCTCTCCCCTCTAGTACCTGTAACCTTGGGCAATAGGCATCCTTCTGCCAGAGCCAAAGGCCTTAGAGGTTATCCTTAGGGCCGGAGGCGCCTGCTTCCTCTTGTATTCATTTCTGTCCACCATTTCAATAACGCGCCGCACTGTAGACTCATCGTACCCTAAGGTGACAATCTCTTCTGGCTCCTTAGCCTCCTCTACGTAGGCCTTGAGGATGCCGTCCAGGATGGGATAGGGAGGCAGTGTATCCTGGTCTGTCTGGTTAGGCTTCAGCTCAGCGGAGGGGACTTTTTCTATGATAGTCCTGGGAATTATCTCCCTCTCATGGTTGATATAGTTTACCAAATCGTAGACCATGGTCTTTGGCACGTCAGCTATCGCCGCAAAGCCCCCGGAGAGGTCGCCATAAAGGGTACAGTAACCACAGGCTAGCTCAGACTTGTTTCCAGTGGCCACCACTAGGTGGCCAAATTTGTTGGATAGGCTCATAAGGATACTGCCCCTTATCCTGGCCTGGAGGTTCTCTTCTGCCACGCCGAAGGGGAGACCCTTAAACTCCTCCCGGAAGGTTTCCATATATTTCTCGTATAATCCCTGAATAGGTATTACCTTCAGTGGTATGCCCAATATCTGGGTCAGTTTCTTTGCGTCCTCAACACTGCCCTTTGATGAGTACTGGGACGGCATGGACACCCCTGTAACGTTCTTGACGCCCAGGGCCTCTATGGTGATACAGGCTACTACTGCAGAGTCAACCCCGCCGCTTAGCCCGATGATGGCCGTCTTGAACCCACACTTCCTGGCGTAATCTCTTAGACCCAGTACCAGGGCCTTATAGACGGATTCAGTAGGTTTGACCTCCCCTGGACGCAGTTCCTTTGGAGGCGCTTTGAGGTCTACTACCAGGAGGTCTTCTTCGAAGTCCTTAGCTTGTGCTATAACCCTGCCCCAGTGGTCTATTACGCAGCTACCCCCATAGTAGACCAGCTCATCGTTTCCTCCCACCTGATTCACATGCACAAGGTCAACATTGTAGAGGGCGGCCCTTTGGGAAAGGGTCTTTAGCCTCCCTTTATATTCCTCCAGGGAAAAGGGGTTGGCAGCCAGGTTTATTATGAGTCTCGCCCCCTGACCGATAAGGGTATTCACGGGACCAGCGTCCTTTAAGAACTCCTCCCCTATGGCCAGGCCTATCCTCCTCCCCATAAATTCGATAATAGAGATAACAGGGTCTGACTCAAAATATCTCGCCTCATCAAAGACATCGTAGGTGGAGAGGAGGGATTTGTGGTGTACAGACTCTATCTTTTTGTCTTTGATGAATGCTGCGGCGTTGTAGAGGATTTTGCCCCTTTTAGTGTGATTCCTGTCAGCAAATCCGATAATGGCGGCTATACCTGCTGTCTTTTCTGCTACCTGCTCCAGGGCCTTTAGATTATCGAGAATGACCCCAGGGTTTTCCAGAAGGTCTTTTGCAGGAGAGCCTACAATAGCCATTTCAGGGAAGACCACCAGGTCAGCTCCCTGAGCCTTAGCGGATTTTATGGCAGCAGTAATCATCTGTACGTTTTCTTTGAAGGCTGCCACCGTGGGATTTATCTGTGCAAGGGCTATCTTCATGCTTGATTAGTATGACCTTTATCTTACTTGTCTAGTGGATTTTTTTGCTTTTTTCCGAAAGGTAAAGATAGTGGGAACGTGACCCTTCCTAGCCCAAGTAGTGGCGGACTTCTTTTTTTCTCGTACGATGGCAAGGTCTATTAAGTCCATAGGATCCTTTGTCGTACGTTTGCTAGCATCTAATATTTCTATGGCTACAATTTTTTTGTCTCTTGAGTAATCAATAATTATGCCATCCAACTCTAAGGAGTCTTTGATTTCTACTTTGGGAAGGAACTCTATATTGAGAACGTCATGAGTGGGGTCGTATTCAATCTTCATTTTTTCCCCTTTTTCCAGTAACGGTTAATCTGAGAAGTTAAGTAGGTAGTAATAACTAGGAAATGGGCTTCCTTTTCTTCATAAACTACACGAAGTAACTGAGTCTCTTTGCCTAGTTTTAGCCGACGATGTGCCACTAAGCGTCCTCCATAACCCTCAACAATCTGTTCCGGATGTAAGAGGGCATGTTTAACTAAATCTTCGTTTATGCCCCTGCGTACCATCTTCCTTCTAGCCAGCGGGATGATTTCAATAGGTTTCATCTTCTCCATCCTGTCGGATGGAATCCATTATATGCTAGTCCGCCTGTTCACCTTTTATCTGTTAGAAGGCTATCTTCATGGTCTCTTAAGCGCTGGCTTATTAGCCTCCCGCAGGCCCTCTTCTGTATGCTTCTTTAACTCCTCTAAGCGCTGACTCTTATTTACAGGATACATCTCAGTAGTCTTCAGGGCCTTTAGGCCCTGGGGCAGATGGACCAGGGATTCTAGGGCCCTCTTACGTATGTCCTTAATGTCTGGCAGGTCTATGCAGATACGCCCCTCCTTCATAGCAGGCTCTAAGAGGGCGACACCCCCGATATCTTCGTCCTCCAGGCCGATGACGTCCTCCTTACACTCTCCCCTTTCATTAAAGAGTCGGTAGACCTGTTTTTTTGCAGGGTAAAAGACCTTGTCTTCGCTGAACTTCATCTTTGGGATGGCCCTCCCGTGCCACTCCTGTTCTACCAGCTTATATATACCTCCCAGGGCAGGCTGGTCTTTGGAGGTGACCATCTCTGTGCCTACCCCAAAGAGGTCTATGGGGGCGCCTTTATCCAATAGTTCTGCAACCCTGTCCTCGTTCAGGTCTCCACTGGCCATAATCTTCACGTATTTCAGGCCTGCCTCATCCAGTATCCTTCTCACTCCCTTGCTCAGTTTCAGAAGGTCACCGCTATCTATTCTAACGGCCAGGAGCTTATCCGCAAGGCCAATATCCCTGGCCAGGCCAGCGGCCTTCAGGGTGTCATAGGTATCTATAAGCAGGGCAGTGCTTTCTGGAAAGACGTTGTAGAAGCGGCGGAAGGCCTCCTCTTCGCTATCAAAGGCCATCACCCAGGAGTGGGCCATGGTGCCTAAGACGGGTATACCCAGCTCATATCCTGCCAGGACATTAGAGGTGGAGGTACAGCCCCCAATAAAACAAGCCCTGGCGGCCAGCACTGCCGCCTGGGGCCCATGGGCCCTTCGGCTCCCAAAGTCTGTTACCTCCCTGTCCCTGGCAGCCAGCACTACTCGGGCGGCCTTAGAGGCTATAAGGGTCTGGAAGTTTATGGTAGCCAGGAGGAAGGTCTCCACTAGCTGGGTCTCTATCATAGGGGCGGTTATCCTCAGGATAGGCTCCTCGGCAAAGACCGCTGTTCCTTCAGGGATGGCATAGACATCTCCGCTAAAGCGAAAGTCCTTCAGGTATTTGAAGAAGCCCCCTTTTACATATTTGAAGGAGGGGTGATGCCTGAGGAAGTCTATGTATTCCTTGGAAAAATGCAGGTGTCTCAGGTAGTGTAGGGCCTGCTCCAGTCCAGCGGCCAGGAGGAAGGAGCGATTCTCAGGCATCTTTCTCACAAATAGCTCAAAGGTGGCAGGACGGTTCATGTCATTCTGGAAGTATCCTGCCGCCATGGTCAATTGATAAAAGTCTGTGACCAGGCAGAGATTTTCGTCCTTTACATATAATGGCTTAGGCTCGCGCACGGTAGTCCAGTAAAAAGGGGTGTTTAAATGGCTAGGTTATGAATATAGT
>JAUQZZ010000088.1 GCA_030586765.1 Candidatus Brocadiales bacterium
GTCTTCCAGGGCAAGGTCTATTAGTTCTATGGCAAAGCGCGGGTGACGTCCGACCTTTCCTCCCAGGAGTATGGAGTAGCCACTGGAGGAGAGTTTTAAGGAGCCTGTGGGGCATACCCTTGCGCAGAGACCGCACTTTACGCAGCGTTCCTGGGAGAGGATTACTGTTTTATCTTTCCTCAGGGTGATAGCATCCTCCCTACAGGCCTTGAGGCATTTACGGCAGAGGGAGCATTCTGAGCCTGGGTCAACGGCCACCGCCTCCCTGGCAATAACCCCGAAGTCCTTTATCTGAGGCATGGAACAGCTGTTGGGGCAGCCTGCTACGGCGAGCTTAAAGGTTTGGTGGGGCAGTATCTTCCCTGGAATCTTTTCATATAGTCTCTGGCTGTAGGAAATCTCTTCCAGCTTTTCCTTGAGGCGGTCTGCCATGGGCCTTGGGGCCTGGAGAAGAAAAGGACAGCCTACCTCTTCTCCACGGCAGGACTTTATCTGATAGAGTATAGGCCTGCCATCCTCTGAGGTGTATTTCTTGTATTTCCTCAGGATGGCCAGCTTATCTTCTTGTAATGTCTGCCCCTGATAGTTCATAAAAAATTATTCTACCTGCAATCTTTATTCCTTGTCAATTATTAAATTTGCTTGGTGGTTGGATATGCACGAGTATTCCCATCCTAAATACCAATACTGTCTCATAAAAAGGCTCTTAAGACCCCCTCCCCTGGTGGGAGGGGATAGGGGGAGGGGGATTCACCCCCTCCCTTTTCTCCCCCATCAAGGGGGGAAGGTTCAGTAACTTGAGACCTCTGCAAGAATAGCAAAATTGACGGTGTAAATGTAGCCGCACCCTTTATGGGTGCGTATAACGCAGGCTAAAGCCTGCGGCTACCATTGAATTGATGGTTAACTGGGTTTATTTTTCTCTTATAAATCTCTTTATCTCTAGGGGGTCTTCAAAGGGTGGGGAGCAGACCCCATCCTTGCATATGTAGGCTACAGGGTTCTCCAGGCTGGGATACTCCACATCTCCTATCTTTAGGGTGTCGGTCCTTGGGTCAATAACCTGCACCACCTTCCAGTACTTGGGTATGTCGAGTGCCTCTTTATGCATGGCTATTGTTCTGGGGTCTCCCTTGGGGCCTACGACGACCAC
Organism: Candidatus Brocadiales bacterium; assembly: GCA_030586765.1. Lineage (GTDB taxonomy): Bacteria > Planctomycetota > Brocadiia > Brocadiales > Bathyanammoxibiaceae > JAUQZZ01. Next base: position 1,154 of record JAUQZZ010000088.1, read on the forward strand.
CTTGATAGGAGGGTAAATAAGCTCCATTACCGCAAGTGCATAGGAGGCGGCCTGAAAGGAGTATTCGGGATATACCTCTAAAAAGGCCTTTAGGGCCCTTTCTGCCTCGTTGTGATAGGCCTCCTTTCCAGTAAGGTGATAGAGTCTGTTTAAGACCCTGGCTGCTAAGGAGTTCTCGTGAAGGGGCTTTTCCTTAAGAGAGAGGTTTCCAATGAGGCTGGTCTCCTCAGGGATGTCGAAGAAACCTCCCCTGGTCTTATCCCCCAGATACTGGACTACGTAGTCCATAACATCTATGGCTAATTCCAGGTATCTCTTCTGTGTAGTAGTCTCGTATGCCACTACAAGGGTCTCTGCCATGTAAACCTGGTCTACCAGGAGCCCTGCTAGTCCAATCTCCTCATCGATAACATAATGATACATCCCCTTTTTTGGCTGGTATGCCTTCTTCATAAGGAGGTCTAAAGTCCTCAGGGCCCTGTCGAGATAGCTCTCGTTACGTAGGATACTGTAAGCGTGGAGGTATTGAGAGATGGTGAGCCCATTCCAGTTGGCATAGAGGCTTTTATCCACTGGGGGTAGGCTGAATTTTGTCCTACCCTGGACATCCTGTTTATAATACTCCTCATCAGCGTCTTGGCTTCCATAAAACCCTCCCTCAGGGGAGCAAAGTTTGGAGTCAACGTAGGCCAAAATCTCTTCAGCGACCTTTCTGTAGGTGTCCTTTCCAGTAGCTTGATACGCCAGGAGGTAGTCCTTCAGGAGCCCTGCGTTAGCCTCGAGCATCTTCTCATAATGTGGGCTAGACCAGTCAGCCTTTGTAGAGTAGCGGAAGAAACCTTTTTCTACGGTGTCCCACAACTCGCTACGCATCATGCTGTCAAGGGTATTGGTGGCTATATCCAGCAGGTCCTCCCCACCGCTTATCTGGTATTCCACAAATAATAGTTCTAAGGCATCTGGTTGAGGGAACTTAGGTTCATCGCCAAAGCCTCCATGGGTTGGGTCATAGGTGCCCTTTATAGAGGCAATTACCTTCAGTGGTATTTCTTGGGTCAACTCCCGCCCAGTGACCTTCTGCCTCTCCATATCTAGCCTCTTTTCTACCTTAAAGCGGGCAATCCTGGCATAGAGGTCCCCCTTGCGGGCCTTATAGTACTCCTTTACCTTCAGGGCGAGTTCCTTGAAATCCTCAGGATGGACATAGGTGCCACTTAGGATGACATCCCCAGTAGGGGTGAGGAAGGCGCTAGTAGGCCAACCCCCTGCCAGATAACGGCTCTGGATGTGGGGGTTTCTATCTGCGTCCACACGGATGCAGAGGAAGTCCCTATTGAGAAGCTCTATAACCCCGGGGTCGGAGAGCGTAGTCTCATCAAAGACATGGCACCAGTGGCACCACACCGCGCTTATACTCAGGAAGATAGGTCTATCCTCCCCCTGTGCCCTACTGAAGACCTTCTCCTCCCAAGGATTCCAGTGGATGAGATGGGCCTTATTTGGCTTAGGAGAGAAATGGTATGCTTGTTCACTTGGTTGTGCACACATGTTGGTTTTACCTCTCCAGAGCATAGCCCAAGATGTTATTGATTGCAAGGATATTTAGTAAAATAAACCGCACACTTAGGTACACAACAGTGTGTACTTGAGTTTACAATATTAACTACCTATGGATGTTGATGTTAGATGCTCTGTCAACACTCTTGTGAAATGTATGTAACATCCCTATGTGTTTGGGGAAAAGCGCCTATGTCTAGGTCATTTGCGCCAATTCTATAAGTATCTTGTTTTCATAGTGATAGATATATGAGGGGGCCTCAAAGTACCAGGCCCCCTTCTGAGGAGGGGGGACCTTTTGTATGGTATGCCAATTGCTTACTCTTTGTATTGGATAGGCATCAAGCCTCAAGAAAATACGATGTCTTATACGGGGAAAGGGATGATATGGAAAGGGCAGAATCGGGTGCTATAAAGGAAGAGGAAGTAAGTGCAGGGGGTATATGGACGTCCCGAAGGAGCTTCTTTACCCTAGCAGGCTGGGCCTTGTTTCTATCTACTATGGGGGCATACCTCTGGAAGCTCCTGAGCACTACGGGCTTTTTCTTCCCCAGGGTACTCTACGAGCCTTCTAAGAAGTTTCTTGTAGGATATCCCACAGATTTCCCTGACCACACCGTTATCACCCTGAAGGCCAGGAGGGTCTTCGTTGTAAGGGAGGGCAACACCTTTCAAGCCATTTCAATGATATGCCAGCACCTGGGCTGTGCCGTGCACTGGTCAGAGGAGAAGGGTATCTTTGAGTGCCCCTGTCACGGCAGTAAGTACTATAAGGACGGTGTGAACTTCGCTGGTCCTGCGCCTAGACCCCTCTTCCACTTCCAGATGAACGTATCCGATGACGGCAAGCTAATAGTGGATACAAGCCAGGTAGTAGAACTCGAAACCAAGCTATTGATATAGAGGAGGAGATGATTCCCGATCTTAAGAAGATAACCGACAGGATTACACAGAATGAGATATGGAGGTCCATATTCCGTCACGGCTACGAGGATACGGCCCGGAATAGGGTCCTTCAGATAATTAGTAACATATGGCTGCATATCCATCCCTCCACCGTAAAGAAGGACAGCGTAAGGCTAAGCTACACCTTCTGTCTGGGGGGATTGACCTTCTTTATATTCCTCTTTGAGACCCTAACGGGTATTCTACTAATGTTTTATTACACCCCTGATGTTAATCGTGCCTATGCAGACATGTTGGACCTGAGCAATAATGCAGTGCCTTTCGGAAAGCTTTTGAGGAATACCCACAGATGGGCTGGACATGCCATGGTTATAACCGTGTGCTTCCATATGTTGAGGGTATTCTTGACAGGCTCTTATAAGGTTCCGAGGCAGTTTAACTGGGTAGTGGGGGTGGTGCTCTTGGTGCTCACCCTGCTATTAAGTTTTACTGGTTATCTCCTTCCCTGGGACCAGTTGGGCTACTGGGCTATCACAGTGGGCACAAATATGGCAGGGGCAACACCCATTTTAGGCTACCAGGGCCCCTTTGCTGACCTCTTTGGCTTCACTATAGATAACGATATACGCTTCGGGCTCTTGGGAGGGACTTCCATTCAAGCCCCAGCCCTCCTGCGTGCCTATGTATGGCATTGTATAGCATTACCCAGCCTGGCCGGTGCCCTGATGATGCTTCATTTCTGGCGTATTAGGAAGGACGGCTTTTCGGGAAGGCTTTAAGGGGATAGAAGAGGGATTTATGAGCGCAGAGGTTGGTACTGTAGAGGCAAGACCCACTAAGCAGGCTACACCAGAGAAGATACATACCTGGCCTCATCTGGTAGCAAAAGAATTCCTGTGTGCCCTTCTCTTTATAGTCTTTATCTTCTTTTACAGCTATTATGTGGATGCGCCTCTAAGGGAGCTGGCCAATCCCGGTGAGCCAGAAAATCCTGCCAAGGCCCCCTGGTATTTCTTAGGCCTTCAAGAGGAGTTAGTATACTTTGACCCCTGGTATGCTGGTGTAGTTTTGCCATCCCTTATCATCCTGGGATTGATGTTTATACCTTACATAGACATAAACCCAAGAGGTAGCGGTTACTATACCTTCAGGGAGAGGAAGTTTGCCGTAACCATATTCTCCTTCGGCTTCTTGCTCTGGTATGTGCTGATACTGATAGGGGTTTACTGCAGGGGCCCTTTCTGGGCCTGGTTCTGGCCCTGGGAGCAGTGGACCCTGGCCTTCCCAACACCGCCTCCACTATGGAGCTTCCCTGCCCCACTAGGGGTACTGGTACTGTTGGCTTATTTTGGTGCTGGTATGGTGCTTCCAGCTTATAGATGGAGGGATTTCTATAATAGGTTGGGCCGCGTGAGATACAGCATTACCATGATGCTACTACTCCTTATGGTAGGCACTATCTTAAAGATTGGCCTAAGGTTAGGGTTCAATATAAAGTACGTACTCATGACACCCTGGTTTAATATTTAACATTAGGTGGAGAAATGAAGCGTAAGTTATTCTTTCTATTTAGTGTATTATTTGTCATCTCCTCTTACCTCTGGATTAAAGAGGAGGTCAGCCCAGCATGGATGAAGTATCAACAGGCCTATTACCAGCAGAAACTTAAGGCCGCTGAAAAGGAGTATCAATCTGCAAAGACGGAGAAGGAAAAGAAGGAGCTGAAGAAGAAGATAGCCACACTGCGGTCACCAAAATACGAGATAAAGCAGATACTGCTTAAAGGTGAATATAGTTGGGCCAAACAGCGCAACGGCGATAAGGTGGACAGGTGCATAACCTGTCATATAGACGAAGGCGTCCTGAAGGCAAGCCATAATATCGTTAAGGAGTTTCCCTTCGATGTCTATGGTTGTACCGTCTGCCACAAGGGTAATGGAAGGGCCTTGATGGAGGCCGAGGCCCACAGGGGGATGTATTCCCACCGCCGTCAGATGCAGCAGAGGCTGGTCTCTGCGGATAAGGTCTTTGAACTCTGGCTTGAACTAACCGAGCTTTCCCCGGAGGAGACAGACCCCAATCTCACCCCTGTTTGGGGAAATTTCAGGAGCCACAGCGTCACTGGAGAGAAGGCCCTGTATCTGGGTAGCCAGAAATGTCTTAGGTGCCATGCTGGTCTCACCGCCCCCCATGCAGAGCAGTGGAAGCGTACCAAATTCACAAGCTTCGACAGGGTGAAGCAGGCCAGGGATTTCATTGATGGTGATGAGGTATACAGGAAGCAGTGTTACAAGTGCCATACCACAGGATACGACGCAGAGACTGGACGGTATACGGAGGAGGGTATCACCTGCGAGGCTTGTCACGGCCCCGGAGAACTCTTTACTTACTTTATGGATATAGGTAAGGCACAGGAGGGACAAAAGATCGCTCGTGTGAACAGTCCTTACAACGTCTGCTTTGAGTGCCACATCAGCCGCCATCATGAGATGAGGGTGAAGTACTATAAAGAACGTAACCTGTCGGATGACTGGTGGTTCACAAGGTATTCCAACCTCCTGATAGAGACGGATAAAATACCGCCTTCCCATGCATGGACCAAATGACTTTCTAATGATGGAAGTTTTTAAAGGAGAGGTATAAATGAAATTTTTAAGACCTATCGGAATGATTCTTGTTATGTCCCTGGTGCTTAGTTTACCCAGGGTAGGTGCCTTCGCCCAGGAAAAGCCGGCCCAACCCCAGGCAACGGCACAGCCTGAAGAAAAGCTGGGGGAACTCTACGATAATGAGACCCTGAAAAAGTGGTTTGAGGAGCATGTGGGCCTGGAAAAGGGCAGTGGGCCATGGATGGACCTTTATAAGCCACCAGCCATGCACATGTATTGGTTCCCAAATAGACACTACGTTAGGCCCGACGGCACCTACTATGACCAGCTCTTAGAAAGATACAAGGCAGAGGAGTGCGTAAAGTGCCATGAGGAGGTAAGCCCTGGCATAGTAAATGACTGGAAGAGTTCTACCCATGCCCAGCCCAAGAAGAACGACTTCTTTGCCAAGAGGACCCAGGATATAGAAAAGCGCCTGAACAGGGAACTCAAAGAGGTTTCCTGTAATGAGTGCCACGGTAAAGACCACAAGGAACTGAAGATGCCCTCTTGGAATACCTGTGGTCAGTGTCACGTTACTCAGGTAAATCAGTTTATCTCTGAGAAGGACTACGGCAGGCCCAACCACGCCCAGGGTACTGAGGCCAACGTTATAGTCCCCTGGTATCCAGAGCTCTACAGGATGGGCATAGGCCAGATGCAGTTTGGCTGCGATTACTGCCACGGGACCTCAGAAAAGTGTGATATATGCCATACAAGGCACGCCTTCCATGCCTCTGAGGGAAGGAAGCCAGAGGCCTGTATGAGCTGTCATATGGGTTTTGACCACCCAGATGCCGAGTCCTATGGCGAGTCCAAGATGGGCTATATCTATCACCTGGAAGGGCACGACTGGGACTTTGAGAAACCCCTGGCAGAGGTAGAGCCAGGTAAAGACTATCGCAGTCCCACCTGTCAGTTCTGCCACATGTACACAGGGAAGGGAGAGTTCTCCCACAACGTGGTGTCCAAAGGTATCTGGCGTATGGGGACGGTCCCTCCCAAGGGTATGGAGTTTAAGTCCTCTCTCAAGGACTATCCTTATGGAGTGAATCTACCACCCCTTAACTACAAGCTGGACATCTATTCCCCGGAGAGCAAGGCAAAGAGGGAGAAGTGGATAGAGCTCTGCAGTAACTGCCACAGCCCCCGCTGGGCAAGGCTTTATCTGGAAAACCTGGACGATGTCATGTTCCAGACCTGGAATATGCAGGATAGGGCCCAGAAGGTCATTGAGGACGTCATTGCCGCAGGTGCCTTAGACCCAGGCCCAGAGGGAAGGGACCCTTACCCCTTGGGAGACGTACTGGCCGACGCCCTTGGTCCTGGTCTACTGGGCGAGCCTGTGTATAATGCCGTAAAGCAGACCAAGGGTAAGCTACCTGTATTAGGGCCTATCCTTGGCGTGTACGCCGACTTCTATCCTGGGAAGTATAACCCCTCCAGGATAGAGAGGCTCTACGTAGACATGTGGTTTGGGGACAAGGCCTTCGTATATAAAGGCACTGCCCACGTCCAGCAGGACATCTCCTGGTGGTACGGTTCCTCCAAGGTCTACGGCAAGCTGGCGGAGATTGAGAGCGAGGCCCGCATGCTTATGAGGGCCAAGGATACCGACACCCTCCTAAAGGAGAAGGGACGCATGAAGAGTATGCCTATGCTGGGTCTGGTCCTGGCCGGCCTTGCTGGTTCGGTCTTCGGTGCCTCAGTGATATTGAGGAGGAGGAAACAGCAGCAGTAAAAGAGAGGCTGTTTGTAGCCACCCGCATAAAAAAGCCCCAGGCAATTCTGCCTGGGGCTTTTTATTTGCGCCTCAAAGGGGAAACATGGTTATGTAAAAATAGCAAGGCTAAAGCCTTGCCCTACAATGGGATTTTTGTAGGGCAACCCTTTAGGGTTGCGTGCCTTTAGGGTCTGCACCTCTGGCATGCCTTACCCCCGGCATTTTTGGCCTCCTCGGCAGAATTG
>JAUQZZ010000089.1 GCA_030586765.1 Candidatus Brocadiales bacterium
ATCCTGCCCTGCTCTATCAGCTTCTTTGCAACGGCCACGGTGACACCGCCTGCTGTTTCAGTAAATATACCCTCTGTAGAAGCCAGGAGCTTTATGCCCTCCACCAGTTCCTCATCTGTTACGTCCTCAGCCCAGCCACCACTCTCTCTGATGGCCTTTATGGCGTGGTATCCATCGGCTGGGTTGCCAATGGCTATGGACTGGGCGATGGTGTTTGGTTTTACAGGGCGAATATTTTCCCATCCGTTTTTTACAGCCGTGGAGATGGGCGCGCTTCCGGAGGCCTGGGCCCCGTAGAGCTTGGTATGGGGTTCTGAGATGAATCCTAGTTTGGCAAACTCCTTGATGGACTTAGCGATCTTTAGGATTAAAGAGCCACCTGCCATGGGCACCACTATATGCTGTGGGGCCTTCCAGCCCAGCTGTTCCATGACCTCGTATCCGTAGGTCTTGGAGCCCTCACTATAGTAGGGTCGGATGTTTATGTTAACGAAGGCCCAGCCGTATTTCCCTGCAATCTCTGAGCAGAGGCGATTTACACCGTCGTAATTCCCAGAGATGCCGATGACGTTAGTACCGTATATGAGGGTACCTATAATCTTGCCCTGTTCGATGTCAGCGGGCATGAAGATATAGCTCTCCAGGCCTGCCTGGACGGCCTGGGCGGCCACGGAATTCCCCAGGTTTCCTGTGGTGGCGCAGGCCACGGTTTTAAAGCCGAACTCCTTGGCCTTGGATAGGGCGGCAGAGACCACACGGTCCTTAAAGGACCAGGTAGGGAAGTTCACTGAATCGTTCTTTACATAAAGTTCTTTTACTCCCAGGACTTTTGCCAGATTAGTGGCCTTTATCATGGGCGTGAAACCTGCCTGAACACCGACGGTGGGTTCCCCATCCAGGGGGAGGAGTTCCTTATACCTCCACATGGTATGAGGTCTGGAAGCAATTACCTCTTTAGTGAGGGACTTCTTGACGGCGTCATAATCATAATCCACCTCCAGGGGTCCGAAGCAGAAGCTGCAGACATGAAGGGGTTCCTTGGGATAGACCTCGCCGCACTCCCTACATTTCAGGCCCTTAACAAAGCCCATTCTCTAGTTCTCCTTGGGATAATGATGGATCAGATATACGGAGGGAGGCCTAAAAGAAAAGCCTCTTCCCAGATAAGAAGAGGCTTATTAGAAGCTCTATCTTATCTTTCCCGTTTTTAGCGGGCCGGACTTAGCACCAGCATCCGCCTCTGGCGGACCGGTTGCTGTGGCTTCCGAGGGCCTGTCCCTCCACCACTCTGGATAAGATTACTTCCCGATTATATCTTTGTAGAGGTTTTTGTCAACTTAATTTTTTAAAGAGGGTTTATTACCAGGCCTGAGAGGAGTTTTGGGTAGAAAAAGGTGGATTTGGGAGGCATCTTAAGACGACTGGAGGCCACCTCACTTACCTCTTCCATCTTTGTCGGGTTGAGGAAGAAGGCCATGTCGTAGTCTCCTTCCTCTACTAGGTGGACGGCCTCTTGGGCATCATGTACATATTTTATGTGGTTCTCTTCCCCTGAGGTCTTTCCTAGTATCTTGTCTATGGCAAGGCCATGCAGGATGCGGACGTCTAGCTCCCTAAGGCACTGGGGGTCTTGGGAAAGCGCCCTCTGGAGGAGCTTGTTGTCTCTCAGGGTAAGGAGGTAGTAGCCTCTGGGGCTGCCCACGAAGAGGCCGAAGGTGTGTTCTGGGCCTTCCTCTAGTCGTTTCGCAAGATGCCTGTACTGACTTCCCTCCGCAAGGTCTTCTATGTCGAAGGACTCCTCCAGTAGTTCTTCCACGCTGGGGCCTGGTCCAGGTGGGACACGTATCACCCTGTGGATAGGCATAATGTAGAGTCCGGGGTCTGACATAGAGACAAGGGCCATCAAGGTGTAGTTGGCAGGGAATTGGGGTGAGAGGTTTTCCAGTTCGTTTCTATAGGCCAGGGCTACCTCATAGCGGTGGTGACCGTCGGCAATAAAGAGGGGCTTAGGCTCCAGGAGTTTAGAGACCTTCTCAATGGTCATCCAGTCCTTTATTACCCAAAGGCGGTTTCTCAGCCCGGCGTTCCATTGGAAGTCTATCTCTGGAGGTGAGGAGGTGATAGACTTGAGGAGCTCTTCTGTGCTGGACTCTTCCTCAGGATAAAGGGCGAAGACGGGGCTGAGGTTGGCACGGCAGGCCCTCAGGAGACGAAGCCTGTCCGCTTTCTGTTTTGGCAGAGTGGCCTCATGGGTATAGATGTGTCCAGTGGCAAGGTCCTCCAGTTTCACCAGGCAAAGAAGGCTTTTGCGAAGGGCCCGCCTGGTCCCAAGGGAAAATCCCTGTTCGTAGAGATAGATGGCAGGCTGGGGTTCTTGTATCAGTATCTCCTCCTCCTTCCAGGCCTTAAGAAATTGGGCGGCACGGGTGTATTTGTTGCTGAAGTCGGTGTCTCCAGGGAGGTCCTTCCCCAGGATAAGCCTGATGATGTTATGAGGGTGACGCTGGTAGAAGTCTTCCCTATCCTTCGGGGAGATGACGTCATAGGGTGGGCATACTACCTTAGAGAGGTCCTGTATCTTTTCCGGGTTATACCTTAACCCCTTGAAGGGTTTTATAGTAGCCAGTGTCCTTACCTTTTAGTGATTTAATCTAGTAGTGCAGCCCATGGTAGGCAGGTCATGTCCGCTATCCGCCTTAGGCGGATAGCAGATTCACCTATCCTCAACAAAGACTGGCGAACAGGTCTGTTTGGCGAACCTGTGGCACGACCTACGTGACGTCAGGGGTGAAGACTAAGTACCTGCTTCCCAGGAGACCAGGTATTCTTCCTGCTCCTTGGTCAGTTTATCAATGGATATGCCCATGGACTTCAGCTTTAGGCTGGCCACCCACTGGTCTGTTTCTCGAGGGACATTGTAGACGCGATTCTCCAGTGTACCCCGGTTCTTCTCCAGGTATTCGCAAGCCAGGGCCTGGACGGAAAAACTCATGTCCATAACGCAAGGGGGATGGCCTTCTGCAGAAGCGAGGTTTATGAGCCTACCCTCGGCCAGGAGGTATATGGACCTGCCATTCTTTAAGAGGTACTGGTCTACAAACTGTCTTACCCCGGGGCGGACCTCGGCGGCCAGTTCCCTCAGGCCATTAATGTCTATCTCTACATTAAAGTGTCCAGAGTTGCATACCACTGCACCGTCTTTCATTTCTTCGAAGTGCTTTCTTCTTAGCACATGGATATCACCTGTAAGGGTACAGAAGAGGTCACCCACCCTGGCAGCCTCTTCCATGGGCATTACCCAGTAGCCATCCATAGCAGCCTCCAAGGCCCGTACAGGGTCTATCTCAGTGACCACGACCTTAGCGCCCATGCCCTTGACCCTCATTGCCAATCCCTTGCCGCACCAGCCGTAACCAGCCACCACCACCGTCTTGCCCGCTATAAGCATATTGGTGGCCCTGATGATGCCGTCCAAAGTGGACTGTCCTGTCCCATAGCGGTTATCAAAGAGGTGTTTGGTGTCGGCATCGTTGACGGCTACAACAGGGAACTTAAGCACACCCTTCTTTTCCATGACCCTGAGCCTTACCAATCCAGTGGTCGTTTCCTCCATGCTACCCAGGGCCTCTTTGGCCACCTTGGGGTAGCTGGCATGAACGGTAGAGACCAGGTCTGCACCATCGTCAATCATTATTAGAGGTTTATGGGCAATGGCTGCCTCGATGTGCTCATAGTATTTCTTGTTGTCCTCGCCCTTAATAGCAAAGACAGGTATCTGGAAGTCCTTGACCAGAGAGGCAGCTACATCGTCCTGAGTGGAGAGGGGGTTTGAGGCACAGAGAACCACCTGGGCACCACCTGCCTTAAGGGTGTTAGCCAGGTTTGCTGTCTCTGCTGTAACGTGGAGGCAGGCAGAAAGCCTTATTCCTTCCAGAGGTTTTTCCTTCTGGAAACGCTCCCTTATAAGCCCCAGAACGGGCATCTCCTTACCCGCCCAGGCTATCCTTCGCTTCCCCTCTGGGGCGAGTTTTATATCTTTAATGTCGCACTCCATGCAGAACCTCCTTTGTGCCGGCTTCTCGCTTCAGGACTTCTACCTTGTCGGTCTTTTCCCAGGTGAAGGCGTCTCCTGTACGACCAAAGTGGCCGTATCGGGCGGTTTCTTTGTAAATAGGTCTCCTCAGGTTAAGCATCTCTATGATACCCCCTGGTGAGAGGTCAAAGACCTTCTTTACGATTCGCTCCAGCTTTTCCTCGGATATCTTGGCCGTGTCTTCGCAGTGGACGAGGACGCTGGTGGGCTCTGCTATTCCTATGGCATAGGAGATATGTACCTCACATCTGTCTGCTAGTCCTGCGGCCACTACGTTCTTTGCCACGTATCTGGCAGCATAGTGGCCACTGCGGTCTACCTTAGTGGGGTCTTTGCCTGAAAAGGCGCCACCGCCATGTCTTGCCCTACCGCCGTAGGTGTCTACAATAATCTTCCTGCCTGTTAGGCCGCAGTCTCCCTTAGGCCCCCCTACCACGAAACGCCCTGTAGGGTTTACATGATAGATGGTTCTACTGTCGAGAAACTCCGAGGGTATGACCTTCTTTATGAGTCTTTCTAACAGGTCTTTCTTAATAGTCTCTTGTTTAACGTCTTCATTATGCTGGGCAGAAACTACTACAGTGTGCACCCTTACAGGGCGATGGTTCTCGTACTCCACGGTTACCTGGGACTTACCATCGGGTCTTAAATATGGTAGTTCTCCACTCTGTCTGAGCTCTGCCAGGCCTTCTACTAGCTTATGAGCCAGCATGATAGGCATGGGCATGAGCTCTGGGGTCTCGTTGCAGGCGTAGCCTATCATCATACCCTGGTCCCCTGCCCCGAGCTTCTTTCCCTTCTTTTCGTCCACGCCCAGGGCGATATCTGGAGACTGTCTGTCCAGGCAGGTTATCACGGCGCAGGTATTATAATCAAAGCCCATGGAGGTGTCTGTGTAACCTATCTCTTTTATGGTTTGCCTGACTACTGCTGGTATGTCCACCAGGGCAGTGGTGGTTATTTCACCAGCGACGAGCACTAACCCGGTCTTGACTAAGGTCTCGCAGGCTACTCGCCCATAGGGGTCCTGCTCATAGATAGCGTCCAGTATAGCGTCCGAGATTTGGTCAGCCATCTTATCGGGGTGGCCTACGGCCACGGATTCAGAGGTGAATAGATGTCTATCTTTTTTCATCTAGTTTTGTTCTCCCTCAAAATTTTCTCTAAGACTTTTAGATTACGGAGGGTAGCCCCTCTGTTTTCTGTAACTACCTTCTGGGCCCTTAGGCCCATTGCCTCTGCTTCCTGGGGGGTTCTAAGGAGATGACCCACAGTTGCCAGGAGTTCCTCTTCATTATGTACCAGCCTTGCGGCATCAGCTTCTAGGAGCAGGTTCGCCTCTTCCTGAAAATTGGTCATGTTAGGACCAAAGATAGTGGGCCTTGCAAGGCCTGCTGGCTCCAGGACGTTTTGGCCTCCAAGGCCTTTTAAGCTCTTCCCTACAAAGACACAATGGGCCAGGGAGTATATTTTAGTTAGCTCTCCCATGGTGTCCACCACTAATACCGTGTCTCTGGGGTTGGTGGGGAAGTCCCCTGTCTTATCCAATAGGGATTTTTTCACCAATGGGAATCCCATATTTCTGATGAGCCCTTCTACCTCCTGCGCCCTTTCTATATGCCTGGGGACGAGGATGAGCCTGATGGGGAGGGTAGCTCTCAGGGTCTTAAATACCCTGAGCAGTATCTCTTCTTCGCCGGGATGGGTACTGCCTCCTACTATAACCAGGTCTTCAGGGCTGATACGGAAGGATTGCCTCAGCCTCTCCTTTTCTTCCTCAGGAACCGCTAGGGGGATGTTGTCATATTTCATGTTGCCAGTGATGATAACCTTTTCCTTGGGTATACCTAGTTTCAGGAACCGAGTGGCATCCGTTTGGGTCCGCACACAGTAGATGTTTCCAGGGGCCTGGAGGCTCTGGGAGAAAGACCTGGAGAAGAGTCTAAGGGTTTTCAATACCTTTGTTGACCTCTCGGATATCCTTCCGTTGACCAGTACTACAGGAATTCCTCTCTGAACGGCCGCTACCAGGAAGTTAGGCCATATCTCCAACTCTACTAGAATTATACAATTGGGTTTCAGTAAAGATAGAGCCTTGCGGTCCACCCAGCTAAAGTCCAGGGGGAAGTAGAATACGAGCTTGTCCTCAAAATTTTTCTTGGCTACAGAAAAACCCGTATTGGTGGAGGTGGAGAGCACAATATCCCACCCTGGGAGACTTTCCTCTACTGTGGTTACTAGAGACCTTGCGGTCAACACCTCTCCCACGGAGGCGCCGTGTACCCAGAGGCATGGCCTAGAGCCCTCCCTTGTAGGTAGCCAGCCCAGCCTCTGAGAAAGGCCTGAGCGAAAACGCTCGCTAGTGAACATCTTGGTAATAATATAAGGCGCTCCCAGGGTAACAGCCGTGAGATAAAAGGAATCAAAAACCACGGGCATGGGTTATTTACCGCAACACTGTTTGTATTTCTTTCCGCTACCGCAGGGGCAGGGCTGGTTTCTTCCTACCTTGGGACCCACACGGATGGGCTCCAGTCTCTTCTCACCTTGTTCAGCGCTGGTCACGACCTGCTCTTGCGGTCTCTGAGCCATGAGGGATAAGTCTTGGTAGACAAAGTTCTCAGCTCTCCAGATGCTGCGGGCCGCCCTGGGGGCCTCCCTCTCTATCTTTATCTTAAAGAGGATGTCTATCAACTCTTCTCTTATGGAGGCCATCATGGTTCCAAACATCTCCAGGGCCTCCCTCTTGTACTCTACCTTAGGGTCTATCTGGGCGTAACCCCTGAGGCCTATGCCAGATTTCAGGTGGTCCATGGCATAGAGGTGGTCTTTCCACTTGAAGTCTACCTTTTCCAGGATGAGGATTTGCTCCAGTCTCCTCATATCCTTTTCCCCAACCTCCTGTTCCCTCAGGCGGTAGAGTTCCGAGGCCTTTTCTATAAGCAGGTTCTCTATCTCTTCCCTGGCCTTTCCGGAGAGTTCTTGTGGGTCTAGCTCCCCGCCAAACTTTTGTTTGAACCAGGTGACCAGGCCCTTTGTATCCCATTCCTCTGCAGTGAGCTTTACATTTATATAGTAATCTACAGAGTCTAATATGCAGTCCTCTATCATCTTGAGGGCGTCGTCTCTGAGGTTCTTTCCCTCCAGGCAATTCTGTCGCCACTTATAGATGGTCTTTCTCTGTTCATCCATTACCTCATCGTATTCCAGAAGGTGCTTTCGTATCTCGAAGTTGTGTTCCTCTACCTTCTTTTGTGCCCTCTCTAAGGCATTGGTGACCATGCTGTGCTCTATGGCCATACCCTCTTCCATGCCAAATTTCTTCAGTAGAGAGCTTACCCTTTCGGAGGCGAAGATGCGCATGAGGTCGTCTTCCAGGGACACATAGAATCTGGAGGAGCCAGGGTCACCCTGCCTTCCTGAACGGCCACGGAGTTGGTTGTCTATCCTTCTGGCCTCATGCCTCTCTGTGCCAACAACGTGGAGGCCACCTAGTTCTGCAACACCCTCTCCCAGGACTATGTCCGTGCCCCTCCCTGCCATATTGGTGGATACGGTAACATGACCCATCTGGCCCGCCTTGGCGATGATGTGGGCCTCCCGTTCATGATGTTTTGCGTTGAGCACCTCATGCTCTATACCCTGGCGCTGCAGTTTCTCACTGAGCAGCTCTGACTTCTCTATGGAGACGGTTCCTACCAGGATAGGACGGCCAGTCTTATGTATCTCTGCTATCTCTTCCTCAATGGCCTTCCACTTCTCCTTTTCAGTTCTATAGACCTTGTCAGGGAAGTTGGTCCGCTTAAGGGGCTTGTTGGTGGGAATTACTACCACCTCCAGGCCGTAAATCTTATCGAATTCTGTTGCCTCTGTGGCGGCTGTACCTGTCATACCTGCCAGCTTCTTATAGAGCCTGAAGTAGTTCTGTAAGGTGACGGTGGCCAGGGTCTGATTTTCCTCTTTTATTTTCAGGTGTTCTTTGGCCTCTACTGCCTGATGCAGGCCATCACTCCATACCCTGCCTTCCATGAGCCTGCCTGTAAACTCGTCAACGATAACCACCTGACCATCCTTTACAATGTAGTCCCTGTCCCGCTTAAAGAG
>JAUQZZ010000090.1 GCA_030586765.1 Candidatus Brocadiales bacterium
AGGGTGCTCCACGCAGGAAAGAAGGATACCCCTACCATGGGGGGGATAATAATACTCCTTTCGGTCTTCCTCTCTACGGCCCTATGGAGCAACCTCTGGGATTACTCTATAAAGGTTGTCCTTTTTACCGCCATGGGTCTAGCAATGCTGGGTTTTGTAGATGACTACCTGAAACTTACGGTGAAGGACTCCTTTGGGCTGAGGGATAAGACCAAGCTCTTCTTCCAACTATGTCTGGGCCTCCTCTTGGGCATAATCCTTTACGAACACTTCAATGGGACGAACGTGGGTACCAGGATTACACTACCAATATTAAAGGAGGTGGAGCTAGGCTGGCTCTATGTGGTGCTAGTAATGTTTTATGTAGCCTGGACCTCCAATGCCGTTAACCTTACTGATGGTCTGGACGGCCTGGCCATCGGCTTAACTGTCATGGCCAGTCTCGCCTTCAGCTTCATCGCCTACGTGGTGGGGGATTGGGAGACAAGCAGATTCTTTGGTGTCCAGCACATCCCCGACAGTAGGGAGTTGAGCGTATTCTGTGCCGCCCTGGCAGGTTCAGGATTAGGTTTTCTCTGGTACAACGGTTTCCCTGCCCAGGCCTTCATGGGGGACATAGGTTCCTTGAGCGTGGGAGGGGTTTTGGCCCTGGTGGCCCTCCTGACCAAACAGGAGGTTCTCTTGGTCTTCGTAGGCATGGTCTTTATGGTGGAGGCCTTTTCTGTGTTTCTTCAGGTATTGGTCTTCAAGGTCTCGGGAAAGCGGGTACTGCGCTGTGCACCCCTTCACCACCACCTTCAGTTTTTAGGTTGGCCTGAGGCGAAGATTACCGTAAGGTTCTGGATACTTGCTGCTGTGATGGGACTCTTTGGCTTATTGCTCTTCAGGCTTTAGGAATAGGGTGTAGTTGCCCAATTTATTGGGCATAGGAGAAGCTGGTGAGAATAACTGAAGCTGACGGCCTGATAGTGTGCCTGGCTATGTGCCTCCTGGGGGTAGGAATAGTGATGGTGTACAGTTCCGATTGGGCCTCTTCCCTGGGCGTAAAGGGTAGCTCCATGACATTGCTGAGGCACATGTTGGCCCTGCTCCTTGGGGCAGGGGCCGTAGGGGGTCTCGTGTGGCTTGACTACAGGAGGCTAGAGCCCCTGGGCTATATCTTTCTGGGAGTAGCCATAGTAGGCCTTATAGTGGTGCTTGTCCCAGGCATAGGCCACCTTCACGGTGGTGCCAGGAGGTGGATAAGGTTTGGGCCTATGATGGGCTTCCAGCCCTCAGAGTTTGCAAAGCTGGCCCTGGTGCTCTTTCTGGCCACCTGGGCCTCAAGGAATCATGGCAGGATGCATGAGTTTTTAAGGGGATTCCTCCTCCCCGCATTAGCAATAGGCACTTTAGTGGCCCTTACCCTCCTGGAGCCCGATTTTGGTACGGGCACCTTCCTGGGGGCCCTGGGTATCATGCTCTTACTGGTGGCAGGCGCCAGGTGGGTCTATGTGGTTCTGAGCGTCCTCCTGGCTACGCCCATACTGTACTTCCTTATATATCAGGCGGCTTATAGGAAGGCACGCCTCCTGGCCTTCCTGGACCCCTGGAACGACCCCTCTGGGGTAGGCTATCACATCATCCAGTCCTGGATTGCCCTGGGCTCAGGCGGGGTCCTGGGCAAGGGTCTTGGAGAGGGCCTTCAGAAACTCCTCTTCCTTCCTGAGTGTAGTGGGGATTTTATTTTTGCCGTAGTAGGGGAGGAGTTGGGGTTCTTAGGGACTTTTGCAATTATAGTCTTCTTTGCCCTGCTGGTATGGCAGGGTTTCAGGGTCTCCCAAAGGGCCAAGGAGCCCTTTGGTCGCCTCCTTTCCCTGGGCATCACCTTTATGCTGGGTTATCAAGCGGCCTTTAATATGGCAGTGGTCCTGGGATGTGTGCCCACCAAGGGCATTGCCTTGCCTTTCATAAGCTCTGGTGGTTCTTCCCTCTTGCTTTCCCTTACTGCCTTGGGCCTTCTCTTGAGCGTTGCCAGGCACTCTAGAGGGGCAGAGGTTATGTACTCCTGGAGGCCTGTCCGCCAGAGGCAGATTAGGGGAGGAGGCAGATTATCGCTCAGTGGCCTGCCCTTCCGTCCCCTGAACTTGTTTCAGGGTAAGGAGGGCCTGCACTACAGGGCAGGGATGAGGAGGTGAGCCATTGCAAAGGGTTTGCAACCCCTTGAAGGTGTTTTTTGCAGGGGGCGGTACGGGTGGACATCTTATGGCTGGAGTAGCTGTGGCGGAGGGTATAAGGTCACGTTTCCCCGATGCAGAGATAGTCTTCTTTTCTACGGGAAACGCCCTGGAAAGGCGTTGTCTTGCAGGCAGGGGATTTGGATTCTTTCCCTTAAGAGCCACAGGTTGGAGGGGTTCTCTTAAAAATATGGCAGTCTTTTTCTTCGGTTTTATCCTAAGCCTTCTGAGGTGCATATGGGCCTTGAGGAGCATGAGGCCAGACGTGGTCTTTGGCCTGGGGGGATACGCCTCCCTGGCCCCGGCAATTAGTGCCTTTCTCCTGAGGGTGCCTGTGATACTCCTGGAGCAGAATGTGATACCTGGAAGGGCTAACCGATTCCTCTCCCGGTGGGCCCAATGTGTCCTCTGTCACTGGCCCTCCACTGGCAGGTGGTTCAGGGGACTGAAGGGCTTCCACCTTACAGGTACGCCCCTGAGGGAGGAGCTTTTTGGCTACCAGAGGCAGAGGGCGGCGGACCTCTTCGGCCTTTCACCTCAAGGCACCACCCTCCTAGTACTGGGTGGCAGTCAAGGGGCTAAGGCGGTAAATAATGCAGTAATGGCCTGCCTTCCCTCCCTGGTGGAGAGATTTATCCACTTGCAGGTAATCCATTCTGCTGGAAAGGGGGATTACCAGAGGCTAAAGGCTACATACCAGAGATTAGGTTTAAGGGCCAGGGTCTATGACTTCCTGGAGGAGATGGGTGCGGCCTACAGTATGGCAGACCTGGTGGTCTCCAGGGCAGGGGCTACCACCTTGGCGGAACTTACCGCTTGGGGTATCCCTGCTGTGCTTATACCCTATCCCCATGGTACAGATGACCACCAATACAAGAATGCCCTGGAACTCTCCAGCAGAGGTGCTGCCGTGCTTCTGGAGGAGCGATGCGGTAGCGCCAAACTCCTTGAGATTCTATCCCAGCTCCTTAGTGACCCTGAGAGGCTGAAAAGGATGGCTGAAACCTCTAGGGCCCTGGGAAGGCCCACAGCCTCCAGGGAGGTGATAGACCTGATGCAAAGGGTTCTTCCCCAAGAAAAAAGAAGAGGTCAATATGCAGCAAGTTGTATTAGATAGCGCTGTGGTGCCATCCGCCTCGGGCGGATTGACCAAGGTTAAGGGGGCCTTTATCTACCTTATAGGCATAGGAGGTACGGGGATGAGTGCCGTGGCTAGACTCCTCATGGAGGCGGGCTGCAGGGTCTATGGCTCTGACCTGCAACTCTCCCCGGCCATACTGTCTTTGGAGGAGAAGGGTGCGAGGATAACCCTGAGGCAAGATGGCTCTTGGCTCAGCCCCCAGACAGACCTGGTAGTTATCTCCGCTGCCATAGAGGAGGATAACCCCGACCTGGCCACAGCCCGCAGGCAGGGCCTCAGGGTGGTGAAGTATTCTCAGGCCCTGGGCTCCCTTATGAGGGAGAAGCTGGGTATTGCTGTGAGTGGTACCCATGGCAAGACCACCACTGCCGCTATGATATCTACCATCCTGAGGGAGGCAAAGGAGGACCCCACCTTTGTTATTGGTGGAGAGGTTTCAGACTTGGGGGGGAGCTCCGGCCTGGGACATGGGAGGTTCTTTGTGGCCGAGGCCTGTGAGTATGATAGGTCCTTCCTAAACCTTTGCCCGCATATAGCCGTTATTACTAATATAGAAGAAGACCACCTGGATTACTACCACAGCCTGGAGGGCATTATAGGGGCCTTCAAGGAATTCGTCTCAAGGGTGCCTAAGGATGGGTTGGTGGTGGCCTCCCATGAGGACCCTAATATCCCTGAGGTCCTTAGGGACCTGTCTTGTAAGGTGGAGACCTATTCCCTCCTGCCTGAGGCAGATTCGGACTGGAGGGCCACCCCCCCAGTGCTTCAGGGAGGGCTAAATAGATTTGATGTGTACTACCATGGTAGACATTTTGGCAGGTTCGGTCTCAGGGTCCCTGGAAGGCACAATGTGCTTAATGCCTTAGCGGCCATAGCCGTCTGCCACCATGCAGGGGTGGAGGCAGAGGCCATGAAAGAGGCCCTGAGGCACTTTAAGGGCGCCAACCGCCGATTCCAGGTCCTCGGCAAGGCAGGAGACATAACCGTGGTAGATGACTATGCCCATCATCCAACCGAGATAAGCGCCACTCTTGTGGCGGCCAGGGAGGTATTTCCTAGAAGGAGGCTCTGGTGTGTCTTTCAGCCCCACCAGTACAACCGCACCAGGAGGCTCCTGGGTGGCTTTGCTACAAGTCTTAGGAAGGCAGACTCCGTGGTATTAACGGACATATATCCTGCCAGGGACAACCTGGAGGATATAAAGTCTATTAGTTCACTAAATCTCTTGGCAGAGGTCCGGCACTTAGGGGCCAGGGCCCTTTATGTCTCAGCAGTTGAAGAGGTGGCAAGGAAGATACTTCCCCAACTATGTACTGGAGACGTAGTAATGACCATGGGCGCAGGAAATATATGGCAGTCAGGGGTGGAACTGCTCTCTCTATTAAGGAACAGGGGTCAAAATGGTAGAGGCTCTATCAAGAATCATTCGCTATAAACAACCTTTAAGAAGTTATACCTCCTTCGGGGTGGGAGGCCCTGCAGAGGTCTTTGCCGAACCCATCACCCGGGCGGAGCTTCAGGGGGTATTAGATTTTGGTAAAGGCCAGGACCTAGACATCTTTACCCTGGGCAGGGGCAGTAATATCCTTGTGGGGGACAAGGGGGTATCAGGTCTAGTAGTTCACTTACCCGACAAGTCCTTTAACAGGGTGGAAAGAAGGGGCTCTGAGATGGTAGTGGAGGCAGGAGTGAGCCTACCTCTGCTGATACAGAAGGCCGCTGACCAGGGGCTTGGGGGACTAGAGGTCTTGGTAGGCATCCCTGGCAGCCTGGGCGGAGCTGTGGCCATGAACGCAGGGGGAAGGTACGGCACCATTGAACCCCTTGTGAAAGGCGTAACTACTATAGGCTATGACGGTGAGTTCCATTATTACAAGAGGGGCGATGTGTCCTTTGGATACCGCAGCTCGAGCCTCTCAGACGAGATTATCCTGGAGGTAGAGTTAGAACTCTCCAAGGACGATAAGGCAGACATCCGCAAGCGGATGGAAGGGATACACCAGGAGAAGAACCGTACTCAGCCCCTGAGCTCCCGCAGTGCAGGTTGTGTCTTTAAGAACCCTGAGGGCTGTAGTGCTGGCGCCCTTATAGACCGCTCGGGCTTGAAGGGGACACAGGTGGGTGGTGCCGCGGTATCTACAAAGCATGCCAACTTTATTATTAATCGCGGTTCTGCTACAGCCGCTCATATCCTGGAGCTCATCCACAATATAAGGGAGGAAGTGAAGAAGCGCTTCGGTGTCTTGTTAGAATTGGAGATAAAGATATGGTAGCCAGGCGGGTGGCCGTGCTTATGGGTGGGCTCTCTGCGGAGAGGGAGGTGTCCCTCCGCTCTGGCCAATCCGTGGCGAAGGCCCTGGAGGAAAGGGGCCATAAGGTTATCCCTATAGTGGTGAACGATGAGACAGTAGGGCAGTTAGAAGGTCTTGACATAGATGTAGCCTTCATCGCCCTCCACGGCTCCTTCGGAGAGGATGGCGGCATCCAGTCACTCCTGGAGTCTAAGGGGATTCCCTACACAGGTTCTGGGGTAAAGGCCAGCAGGTTAGCCATGGATAAGGAGAAATCAAAGGAGGTATTCATGGCCTCCGGGCTCCCCACGGCAGAATTTTCCCTCTTGAGGCGGGGCCAACCCCTTACGGAGGTAGAGGGACTTCTCAGTAGGCTACCCTTGCCTCTAGTGGTGAAGCCCTCTAGAAATGGCTCTAGCGTGGGGGTGTCCATTGTGAAGGAGGTGGAGGCGCTGCCCAAGGCCGTTGAGGATGCCTTCCTCTATGACGACAAGATAATACTTGAGAGGTATATCCAGGGCAGGGAGCTTACAGTAGGTATCCTTGGCCAAGAGGCACTCCCAGTAATAGAGATAAGGTCTGCCAGGGATTTCTACGACTTTGTGGCTAAGTATAAAGATAAGGGTACAGAGTATATAGTTGACCCACAACTTCCCAGGAGCCTTTATCAGGAGGTACAGTGGCTAGCCCTCCAGGCCCACCTGGCCCTGGGATGTTCCGGGTTCTCCAGGGTAGACATGATGTGCAGTAAAGAGGGTAGGCCCTATATCCTGGAGATAAATACCATACCTGGTTTTACAGAGAGGAGTCTCCTCCCCAAGGCTGCCCAGGCAGCAGGCGTAGGCCTTCCAGAACTCTGTCAGCGCATAATGGAAATGGCCTTGAGGGATTATTGTGAGAGATTTGTTAAGGTGCTGGCCTCCCTTCCCAGGACAGCCTCCTTGAAAGAATTAAAGGTTTAAGAAGGATACTAGGTAGAAGGATTAAATGAAAAGTATCGTAAAGGATAAAGAAGCAAGTAGGGAGGGGAAGATTCAGGGAGCCGTAAGGTCCCTCTATTTTCAGATACCCCTTGTAGTCCTGTGCATGTCTCTGATGGGATTAGCCACATACCTGGGGGGTAGACACCTTAGTGCCCTGGAGGACTTCCGTATCCTAGAGGTCGACTTTACCGTCTTCCCCACGGAGGGGGTAAAGGAGGAGTTGGTTCGACAAGTAAAGGATACTAGGGGTATCCTGGGCAAGAACCTTTTCGAGAAGGACATCACTAGGAAAGTGGCAAAGGACCTGGAAAAGAACCCCTGGGTGTTAAAGGTACACTCCTCAAGGAGGGTCTTTCCCAATAAGCTCCAGGTGAAGCTGGAGCTGAGGAGACCTGAGGCCGTGTTTAAGAAGAAGGAAGAGTTTTATCTCCTGGATGCCGAGGGAACGATACTGCCAGAAAAATTCTATTCCTGGCCCAAGGGCCAGAGGAAGACCCCCTATATAGAGTCAGCCAGGGTAGCAGAGGTTCCAGGGCCTGGAAAGAGGTTAGAGGATAAGGGTGTCCTGGCAGGGATAGAACTGGTGAGGTTCCTAAAAAAGAATAATGCGCATAAGCTCTTAGGGATAAAGGCAGTGGACGTGAGCAATGTGGGCAGGGGTAGGCCCAGGGGTGAAAGCGACATAGTGCTTCGGACGGAAGGGGATGTGGCTATAAAGTGGGGATGCCCACCCCTCTGTCAGCAGGCGGGAGAACTCTCTGATAGCGAGAAGCTCAACAATCTTCTCAGTGTGGTAAAGGCAGAGGGTCCCAGGCTTGCCCAGATGGAGTATGTGGATGTCCGATGGCAGACCCCCAGAGGAAAGCGTCGTTAGGAAAGAATCGTTGGGTGCCTGACCGCCTTGGTGCAGGGGCCCAACGCTATAAGGAGTAACCCCAATGGCGTCCGTAGGGGATTCAAGGGTTCAAGGTTTGAGGGTTTAGAGATGAAGGATTTGAGGTTTAAGAACTTTACCCGCCTCGTCTTCACTGGCTCGGGGCCAGTGGATTGTATGCGGCCTTTCCCACAGGGGGCCAGAGGCATACAAGTAATGAGAAATAGCCACCCCTCACATATGACGAGGCGGGTTTTTTCTCTTATGCCTAAGGTGGATAGGGATAGCCATGTCCGCCTATGGCGGATGTATAGGACTTGCCCTCTAGAACTTTCCGCCTCGTCTCCACTGGCTTGGAGTCAGTGGATTGTATGCGGCCCACGGGGGCCAAGAAGCATACAAGTAATGAGAAATAGCCACCCCTCACCTATGGCGAGGCGGAGTTAATCTTTTCTTGTGGGTGCCGCAACCTCCCACAAAAACCCA
>JAUQZZ010000091.1 GCA_030586765.1 Candidatus Brocadiales bacterium
GGGGCAGGTTTAAAACCTGCCCCTACATCTGCGTAAATGGATATAGATAGGTTAACAATCACCCCCACCCTTCCCTCCCCCATCAAGGGGGAGGGAAACTGGGTTTGAACTCTGTAAAGTGATACTTTTTCAGAGGTCTCAATTTGTATTGTTCATAGACATAGGTAACACTTTTATGGCTGTCCCACCCTGGGATTCTGAAATCGGTCTAAGGTGGATGCAAAAGGCTGAGTTTTCCAAAGGTCTTTGGTAGACAACGACCTTTATGGTCGTTGATGATGCTATCAACGAAGTAAAACTTCGTTGTCTACCGTTGGTCTTCATGTCTGCCAAGAAGATAGGTGGATACGTCTCGGCGGAGGCAGCACTTCCAGAAAAAGTCGTAAGCAGCCTATCCCTGCGGTCCGCCTTAGACGGATTATCCAGAGTGTTACCCATGTCTATATACTCCACAGCGAAGTAAAGAATTTACCTGGAGAAGTTATTGAGTTTTTCTAAGGATGTGGGTTATAATAAAACTAATTATGGGCAACGCAGTTCCATCCATTAAACTAGACGATCAAACTGCTTCTCCAGAGGCTAAGATAGTGGCTGAAGGTATGGAAGAAGCTTCTATACCTGGGGCTGAAGGACTGGAGGCGATGAAACCCCCAGTCGCCACTGCAGATGTGGAAGACCCCGAACCCCCGGCTGATGAGGATTTATCAGACAGCGAGGGTAAGACCGTCACTGCGGAAGAAACCAACGAAGTACCTGGTGGTCTTTCAGCCCCTGAGGAAAAGGACTCTCCCTCCGGTAGCAATAAAGAATCTGTTCTCGCCACCACCGAGAAAGAACCATCTGTGGTATCTATGGATGAGGATACAGTGGCTGGCGTTAAGGAGCCACTTTCCGTCACTACTGATAAGGAACACCTCCCCACGACAGCTGATGTCGAATCTCCTGCTGAGGAAGAGTCCCATTTAGTGGCTACCGATAAGGAATCGCCCGATATCCTCCCTACCCCTACTGACAAGGAGGGCTTCACCGTTATTTACAAGGACTCTCCCCCTGTCAACACGGTGGAAGCACCCTCAGTCACTGCTGATAAGGGGCCCCTGTCAGTAGATGAAGAACCCCCCTCAGCTACTGCCTATAAAGAATCGCCTCCCACTGTTGCAGTGGAGGAACCCCCTTCTGTCTTTGCTGAGAAGGCCCCAGAGCAAGTAGTAGCTCAACCAGAACCTCCTGCCACTATGGAGGAGGAATACCCTCCCATCGTGACCTATAAAGAGCACCCCCCAGCCGTATCTGTAGAGGAACCCCCTTCCACCACTACTGAGGAGGTAGCGGGTATAATAGAGCGGATAAGTGGTCCAGAGCCAGTTGTAGTCCCCCCAGAACCTCCTGCAGAGGTGATAGAAGAAGTGCCCCCCTGGGAGATATGGCATACAGACCCTACCGGTAATATCTTACTGGGGACAGCCATCATCCTTGCCGCTGCCAAAATAGGAGGGGAGACGGCTAGACTCTTTAAGCTTCCCCCCATGGTAGGGAAGGTTTTTATAGGAATGGTATTAGGTAACATCTACTTCTTAACAGGGTGGGATTTTTTCAATTTCCTCAGAGCAATGCCCTTCTTGAAGATGCTATCACACTTTGGGGCACTAACCCTTCTTTTAACGGCAGGTCTCCACACAGACCTGGGAGCGGTGCTGAGGGTAGGGGTTTCCTCTACACTTGTATGTCTTGGCGGCATAGTAGCTCCTGGCGGTCTTGGACTTCTCTTAGGATACTTCCTCCTCCCTGATGCCCCTATGAGTGAGAAACTCCTCCTGGCTGTTATCATGTGTTGTACCAGTACCGGGGCATTATTATTCACACTGAGGGAGCTAAAGGTGATAAATACCCTGGAGGGTAGGGTATTATTAGGCGGAACCGTCCTTACAGATATTACGGTATTTTTAGCCTTCAGTATAGTCAGTGGAATTGTTGTGAGAGGCGGAGTTCCCCTCATGGGTGTAATGATTAGTGTGGGTATTGCATCCCTTTTTCTTACTGGAATCTTGATAGCCAGTCTGCGATACGGTGAGAAAGTTGGGGACTTTATGACAAGAAAGATCCCTGAGGGTTTAAAAATATCCATTGTGGCAATTTTATGCCTCTTGTTAGCCTTTCTGACAGAGTCCATCGGCTTACAAACGGTGATAGGGGCCTATGCAGCAGGCTTGCTCCTACGGAATATGAGGTTAAAAGATACCGACGATAGAGAATATAACGTCGAATGGATTATTAGGCCTGCCTATATGCTTCTTGTACCCATGCTCTTTGTCAGGGCAGGGGCGATGATAACCTGGGAGAGTTTTCTTAATATAGAGACAGTATTCCTTGGGCTGGCTGTAGCAGGGGCTGCTATCTTAGGAAAGCTCTTTTGTGGTGTTTGTCCCCTGGAGAGGGGTATAAATCGCCTAGCAATAGGGGTGGGAATGGCGATAAAACTGGAAATGACCTTAATCCTTGCTGGAATAGGCAGGGACATGGGAATATTAAACGATGCAGTGTTTTCCTCTTTTATGATGGTTATAATACTTACTTCCACTATAGGTCCTTTCCTTTTAAAGTTGATCTTATCAAGAAAGGAGATATTGGTTCCTGAGACTCCGCTTAGCCCCCTTAGGGTGGGGTTAAAGGGGTCAGAACTAAGATGATTTGCTTTGACTTCTACTATTAGCCCGTTCCTTCTTAAGGTGGTCTTATCGTAACGGAAGAGATTAGTTCTGGAGTGGTTACCAGTCACCTTAGAGTAAAAAACATCGGAGAGAAGATGATAACGACCTTTAAGAAAATCCTCTGTCCCATCGATTATTCTGAGTGCTCGGCTAAGGCCCTGCGTTATGCGGCAGGTCTGGCCCTGAAGGATTCCTCAAAACTCTATCTCATGCACGTTATAGATAAACGCATCTACGAGTACGAGGAGCCTATGTACGAAGCCCTGCCCAGGCCTGACGAGGCGCGTCTGAAGGAGAAGCTCACCGAAAGTATACCGAAAGAGATTAGGTCTGATATCAATGTAGAGACCATAGTTACTGCAGGTATCCCCGCTAATGAGATTATAAATGCCGCTAGGGAGAAGGAGGTGGATGTAATAGTCATGGGCACCCACGGTAGGACGGGTATAGCCCACGCGGTTATGGGCAGTGTGGCAGAGAATGTAGTGAGAAAGGCCCCCTGTCCCGTCCTCACCGTGCGGCACCCTTAAGAGGATATGAGGTAAGATGCAGTTAAGCAAAATGCGATTATTAACCGCATGTGCCCCACATGTTACAGAGGGAGGGGCAATAAGATGATAGGCATAAAAAAGATATTATGCCCCATAGATTATTCAGAATGTTCTTTAGAGGCCCTAAAGTATGCAACACATTTTGCCCTGAGGGATTCGGGGAAATTATACCTGATGCATGTTATTGACATAAGGAGCCTGGAACAGTATGCCCCCTTTCAGGTGGCCATTAAACCTGAATCAGAAATGATTACCCAGATAAGAGAAGACCTATGGGCAAAGGTGCCTGAGGAGGTGAGAAAAAAGGTCGAGATGGAGGCTATCGTGACGGTAGGCATCCCACTGGTAGAGATATTATTGGCTGCCAAGGAAAAAGGGGTTGACATGATAGTCATGGGCACCCACGGCAGGACGGGCCTGGCCCATGTGATTATGGGCAGTGTGGCAGAGAACGTAGTAAGGAGGGCCCCCTGCCCGGTCCTAACGGTGCGGCGGACTTAAAGGCGGCGGGGTAAAATGCGTTTAGTAACTGCGCACTAGAGAGAGGAGAGCAAGAAGATGGTAAGCTTAAGTGAGAAGACGGTGAGTATAAAGAAGATACTGTGTCCTGTAGATTTTTCTGCGTGTTCCGACGAGGCCCTAAAATATGCCGCTTATCTGGCCCTCATGGACTCGGCAAAGCTGTATCTTATGCATGTCATAGATGTGCGTATGTATGGACATGAGACACCTATTTCTTTTGAGATGCCTCGTCCAGACGCTGAGACGATAGAACGGATGAAAAAGGAACTGAAGGCCAGCATCTCTTCTCAGAAGATATACGAAAAGATAAACCTAGAAACCATTGTCACCGTGGGCATCCCTGCCACAGAGATTATCAAGGCGGCAAAGGAAAAGCAGGTAGACATGATAGTCATGGGAACCCACGGCAGGACAGGCATAGCCCACGTGGTTGTGGGCAGTGTGGCAGAGAATGTGGTAAGGAGGGCCTCCTGCCCTGTTCTTACCGTGCGTCATCCTTAGGGGGGCTGGGTAAACATAGTTAATAACCACATTTTCAGGGGCAGGAGTAGGTAGGGCAAGGCTTTAGCCTTGCTTAAAGCAAACCTAAAGGTTTGCCCTACAGAACTTACTGTGCGTCACCCCTGAGACGCCGGCTCTTTAAGAAGCTACTCTTTGTACTCCCTGTTGAATAGTTTAAAGAATCTGTTACAGCAATCTTCTGCCTGGGCTGCCAGGCTACGATAACTTTCAATGTCTTCTTCTCCCAGGACCTTTTCCTGCCAGGGGCCTCCCCAGAGGTCCTCTATTAATACTGATTCGCCCTTAGCTACCCCCTCAATAAATTCCTTCCTCTTTTCTGCCGCCTCCTCAGAGAATAATCCCAACTCTGTCATGCGTCTCTCCCAGAACCCTCTTTCCGAGTTCTTAGGAACCTGCTTCCTTTCAAAGGCCCATACAACATCTTGTAAGAAACACTTTTCCATAAAATGCAGCCCAGCCAGGGACTCCTGTACAGTTAGAAGTTCTTGTTGATTCCACTTATGCTTGTCAACTATCTCCCAGAATCTTTTATGAATCTCCCTGATGGGCATGTCTTCCTCCGCTTTCAATACCACCGGCGTTACTATTTCCTTGAGCAGCTCCCATCGCTCCTCTTTGCTTAAAGAGTAATAGGGATTGCTTTCCTGGGCGGATTGGCTAAAACACACCCCACCAAACCATATTAGAATAGACAGGATTATGGGTATCCTCACCTCTACCTCCTTGAAACCAGATGTTTTTAGATGAAATTTGGTTCATATTACAGTCTTTTTATATCACTTTCAAGATTCCAGAACCTACCGCTCATTCAAAGGAGTCCTTCCTTGAGGATGAGGGGGTACAATTTTCTCTAAAAGAGGGGCCAGTAGTCTTAAGAGAGAAGGGCTGGGCCTCAGATAAAAATATTGGAAAATTGTCCTGATAGACTTATACTAATGGCCGTGGTCTTATAGTTGCACCAAGAAGGCATGAAAGGTGTAGAATGCAGTTAAGTAAAATGCGATTATTAATCGTATTCTACACCCTGTTTTACTCAATCTTTTATCACGTACAGGGGTGAAGCGTGAAGGGCCTATGTAGGTATCTCTTTCTTTCCTCTCTTTTAATACCTTCTTCCTGCGGCCTCTTCGGGGGTAAGGAGCCTGAGAAGGTGGCCTTTAGTCCTACGGATGCCATCTTAAAGCTCCAGGAGGCGCCTGTTATAGAGGTAGGGGGGGTGGAGAGGCACCTCAGCCTGGGCAATGACTACTACCTGAAGGGCATGGTAGAAGAGGCCGTTGAGGAATATAAGCAGGCACTGAAGCTTAATCCCCATCACATAGAGGCACGGTACAACCTTGGTGTTGCCTATAGCCAGAAAGGGATGCAAGAGGAGGCAATAAGGGAGTGGGAAAGGACTGCAGAGCTAGACCCTAGCCATGAGGATGCCCGCTACAGCCTGGGACTATCCTCCCTGGAGGCAGGGGACCTGGATGCGGCTATATCCCAACTAGGAGGTGTATTAAGACTGAATCCTGATAGTACTATGGCCTATTACTACCTGGGGGCTACATATCTGGAGAAGAAGATGTACGAAGAGGCCCTTAATACCTTCAGAGAGGCCATAAAGCGCAACGCTGGATTAGCCGAGGCCCATCTTGGCCTGGCTACAAGTCTGGCAGAACTGGGCAGGGTGGACGAGGCCACCAAGGAGGTAACAGATACCCTGGCCCTTCATCCGGACCTTGCCGAGGCCCACTATACCCGCGCCCTACTATTAGAAAAACAGGGTCTGAAGGAGGAGGCAAAAAAAGAGTTTGAGGAGGCCTTAAGACTCACAGGAGAGGAGAGAGGAGGGGAAGATGTTCGGTGATAAGATAACCAAATGCAAGAAGGCGGTAAAGAAGAGGCCTTATGACATAGAGGCCTATTACCAGCTTGCAGAGGCTTATAGGGAGAAGGGCATGCTGGGGGAGGCAGTGGCAGAGTATAAAAAGGCCCTGACCCTTAACTTCACCCACGCTGAGGCCAGAAAGGGTCTTGCCTCGGTTTATATAAAATTGGGCATGCTGGACGAGGCTATTACTGAATACAGGAAGATAGTAAACATGAACCCTCATTACAAGGATGCCTACTACCACCTGGGACTCCTTTACGGCCAAAAGGGGCAATTTGAAGACGCCCTTTATGCCCTGAGGAAGGCCCTTCAGATAAACCCCTATCATGCCGAGGCCCACCAGGCCCTGGGGCTCCTTTATGAGAAGAGGGGATTATCGGAGGAAGCCGACACAGAATACAAGAAGGCCGAGGCCCTGGGCCTGGGAAAAGAAGGGGAGAAGGGTTCGCAACCACTACAGGGTGTTGTCGCGCCCCAAGGGATAGAGGAGTTTGGTGGACTGCGAAAGGCATTAGAAGAAAAGACCGCAGAGATAAACAAACTCAAGGAGGAATTGCAGGTCAGGACAAAAGAGGTGGGGGAACTCAGGACATCCCTGGAGGGCAAGGCCAAAGAGATGGACAGATTGAAGGTCCTCCTGGCCACAAAGGACCAAGAAAACAGCCAGCTCAAGACCGTCATAAGGCGCAGGGAGGTAGAGATTATGGAGCTAAGGTCACGCCAGGGGCAGGGGCCTAAGGCCGCGTAATTTAATTATTTTTGTGTAGCGTGGCAGCTCGCTGCCACGTTTAAACGTTGGAGCAAGCTCCAACGCTACATCTATTAGAAATAGGGTGGGTATCCCAGACAGCTTATTTCCCTCATGTTTAAATTTGATTTTGCAATTTCTTATGCCAGTGAAGAAATAGGCCTTGCCGAGGATATTTCTAAACTTCTTACAGAACAAGGAGCCAAAGTGTTCTTTGCTAAGCATTATGAAAGTTATCTTCTTGGTAAAAAATTACGTGAAGAACTTAAGAAAACATTTGGGCCCGAAGTTAAATTTGTAGTTCCAATTATTTCTAAATACTATATAGCGAAACCTTGGCCAAAGTATGAATTCCGAATTGCTAAGGCTGAGGGAAAAGGTAGACAATACGAGTTTATTCTTCCTGTTCGTTTGGACGATAACAAAATACCACAGCATAGTGATAGTGTAGCTTATTTGGATATACGTAGGATCGGAATATTCTCAACGGTTGATAAACTTATAAGTAAACTTCGAGAGCACTTTGAAGATCTTGAAAAAACGGCACCAAAGGTTTGGGTTGCTACATTTGGGGTTAATGTTGATGATTTACTTATAAGTAATCAACTTCCTACTTCCGCACCTTCTGATTATGTTTATCTTTGTGATTGGCTTGAAGATGATTTGAGAAAATGCCTTTCCAAGTCATCTATCAAGGACTTCACATTTTCAGAGCCTTCAGGTAGAGACGGGGAGACACTTTCGGTGAGAATTGCCTTCAGATGGGACCCAGAGAAAATTCCACTAGACTTTGGCGAACTTGAGTGGAGGGAAGTTCTGGAAATAGATGATTTGAGAGAATTTACCCAGATGAAAACGGTGACAAGTTTTTGAGCGAAAGATAAGAATACGTCAGTCGTTCTGAGCGAAGCGAAGAATCCAGGTAGACAACGAGGTTTACCTCGTTGAACCACCATCAACGACCATAAAGGTCGTTGTCTACAAGTCTTTAG
>JAUQZZ010000092.1 GCA_030586765.1 Candidatus Brocadiales bacterium
TTGAACCACAATCAACGACCATAAAGGTCGTTGTCTACCAGTCGACCCGCCTGAGGCGGGTGCAAGGTCTTTCAGAAATTTCTAAGCTCAACCTTTAACCCCTTTCACCCTCTTTCTCATCCTGAAGAAAAACTTAATGGGCACTTCAGAAAAGGGAAAGTGGTCCCGAAACCGATTGGCGAGAAACCTCTCGTAATTGGCATCAAAGAGGTTAGGATAGTTGACAAAAAACACAAAAGTGGGTGGTGCCACCGATACCTGTGTACCAAAATAGACCCTCCCCTCCCTGCCCCCCGCCCTCATGGCCGGCCTTCTGGCCTGGGCTTCTTGGAGTATCTTGTTCAACTCCGAGGTGGAAACCCTGGTGTTTGCCTGCTGGAAGAGCTCCTCTGCCAGTTCCACCGTGGCCAGGACATTGTCTCCACGTTTAGCGCTTATAAAGGAAAGAGGGGCATAGGCCAGGCCTGGAAGTTTAGAACGGACGTAGCCGGAAAATTCCTCTGTAACCACTCCCTTTGCCAGGTCCCACTTATTTATCACAATAATGCAGGGTTTGAACTGCTCAGCTATATAGGCGCCCAGCTTCTTATCCACCTGGGAGACCTCCTGGGCGGCATCCAGGAGGAAGAGTACCACGTCAGCCCTCCTTACAGACTTCATGGCCCTGGCAAGACCATAAAACTCCACCGAACCCTCTGTCTGCTTCCTCTTCCTCACCCCAGCCGTGTCTATGGCTACAAAGGACTTACCCTTTAGCTCAAATCTAACGTCCACAGAATCACGCGTCGTCCCTGGTATCTCACTAACTATCATCCTCTCCTCCCTGGCCAGGGTATTAATAAGGGTAGATTTACCTACATTGCGCCTACCCATCACTGCCAGCCTCATAAAGGGCTCCCTGGGCGTCTCAGCTGTCTCTGGAAGAAGCGCTGTAATCTCCTCAAGAAGGGCAGTGCGCCCAAGTCCAGATAGGGCAGAAAAAGACAAGGCCTCACCAAAACCCAGAGAAAAGAAATCCGCCTTCAGGTATTCCAGACTGGGGTCATCAATCTTATTGGCAACTAACAAGACGGGCTTATGGACATGTCTTAACTTCTCGCTCACCGCGCTGTCTAAAGGTACAAGCCCCTCCCTGGCATCCACCACAAAGACCAAAAGACTTGCCTCCTCTATGGCCTTCTCTATCTGGGCCTCCACCAGATGGGCTATCTCCTCCACGTCCTGGATACCTATACCCCCGGTATCAACCAGCCCAAAGGCCTTCCCATCGTACCTCAGCTCCGTGGACACCCTGTCCCGAGTGACACCGCTAGTGGGGTCAACAATAGAGATGCGCCTCCTGGCCAGGCGGTTAAAGATGGAGGACTTCCCTACATTGGGCCTACCCACTATAGTCACCAAAGGGAGCTTAGACACAAGCTTCTGACTGAATGCCTCTTGTACACCCATAGTACGTACCTTAAAACACTAGTTACTACGTCAATATTATACCCTATCCTATAAATTAAGACCTCTGCAAAAATAGTGAAATGGATAGGCGGCCTTTCTAGGGCTACATTATGCGAGGCTAGAAGGCCCCGCCTGCTCCTGAAAGGCGCACAGGGACGCTCAAAGAAGATGGTTCGTCTCAGGCGGACTTGGAAAGGATTAACGGTTTAATAGGCAGTTCAAAAGGAATGGACATCTCTTAGCTTAGGGAGCAGTCTCGGCAACGGGCTCTGGGGGCTTTATCTCTTCCTCCACCTCTTCTACATAGACGTCTGTCACTTCCGTACCATCCACATCCTTTCTCATGAGGAGGTAGAGCACAGTCTGGGCCGAACCTAAGAAGGCAGCGGCTATGGACCAAAGTACGAGCTTAACCACTACGATGTAGAAGAGGAGGGCGCTGGCGGTGAAGACCATGGTCTTGGTGCTCAGGGGGCCAAAGGCCATCTTGACCTGTGTCATGAAGCCGTAGCTGGCCGCCAGGCCAGCAGGTTGTGAGAGTCCACCAACAGCCCCGGCCATGGCATCAAACTTCTTGCCCATACCCATACCCACGGTGATAAAGCTTGTCTGCACCAAGAGGTCAATCACCGTGGCGGCTATAATCATACAGAGGGCGCCGTAACCTGCGGCAGCAACTAAATATATCACGTAGTTAATCGGCTTAGAAAGGACGTAGGAGTAGGCCCTGCTCATGGCGTCAAAGGCGTCGGAACCGTCGGCACTAATAGTTGGAATCATCAGCAGAGAGCCCACGGCTCCTGTAATGGCTACAAAGAGGATAAGGAAGCTAAAGAGCAGGATAATGGGAAACCCCAGGGCCACCAGAACCTCAAGGAATTTTACCTGCCCGACAAGGCCACCAATGGCATTAAGGAGGACAAAGAAGGTAGCAGCCACAATCGGTGCCACAGGTGCCCAAAAATAGGACCAAAACTTCTTTAGACAATACCCAAGGGAATCCTTCATTCCCACCTTATCCCCTTTGGCATAATCCAGAGAGGCGATTCTGGTAATAGCCCCACCCATGACAGACCATATAGCCAGGAGGCCAAAGATTATGAGAGATAAGGAGAGATAAACCTTCCAGCTCCCTGAGGTAGCAGCCGCGCAGAAATGGGAGTAGATGCCACAGGCACCCGCCAAGGGGGGTTGAAGGAGGGCCGCTAAAAGGACTGTGGGACCAGTCTTTATAAGCCCTACACCCGAGAAGAACCATAGGATAGCGCAGACCCAGAGTACACTGGCCAGCATCCCCATGAGGCCCAAGAGCACACGCTTCAAGTCAAAGGCCGACCAGAAGGCATAGCTCATATCCTGCCAGTTCTCTTTCCTTTCAGGCATCTTGGTCCCCTTCCTACTTTCGTCTAGATAAGCGTTCCCTAAGAAGAGGCAATATATCTACCAAAAACCCTCAGAAAGTCAAGGGGATTTTCTGACGTGAATGTGAGGTCATGTCCACCTCCACGAAAATACGCGTCCGCCTGAGGCGGCTGTTTACAGCTAATACAAAAAGAGATACTTCAGAGTATATGACTTAGAAGGGTAACCTTATTATGGAGGAGATTTAATTAGCCCAGGGCCCTTTTCCCAAAGGACCTTCTTAGGGCCATGAAGAGTTCTCGAAGGACAAGCCTCTTGTCTTCTAAGACCTTGAGGTGAAAGGGAAGGACACAGCCGCAACGTGTGCAGTCGGCCATGGGACCCATCATACAGGGCTTTTTCACACGGCCCTGGGGGTCAAAGCAGAAGGATATCTGACGAAAGAGGCAGTTGAGGGTTATCTCCTGGCACCTATCCGAGCGCATCATCTCAAAGACCTCCGGGGGCAGAAAGATAAAATCCCCGTGCCTCTCTTTTAATTTGAGGAGGCTGTCTATTACCTTATCCCTTAACTCCCACCCAGGCCAGAGCTCATCGTTATCCAGTCCCTTTACCGGGGTATAAAATTGGAAGAGGACCCCCCTAGTGCCCCCCCGCTCCCTCCATTCATCCACAAAGGACTCTATGCCTTGATAATTCTCTCTGGTAATCACCATGGATAGAAGCACCTTGAGGTCTGGCCTTACGGCGTTTCTCACAACCCTATCATAAGAACCCCTGCCCCTCATGGACTCATGCATCTCCCTGGGACCGTCTATAGAGATATAAAAGTTTACATCAGGCCAACTGGGCAGTTCCATCATCCCGTTAGTGGTTACCAGATTAGACCTGAAATACCTCATCCCCTGTTCTATAAGCCCTTGCCTCAGAAGGGGTTCTCCACCTATCCATGAACACTGATAGAAGGGGAATCCTTCCTTCTTGAGTTCCTCGAATTTCATCAGCCACTCCTCGTCGCTTAATTCCCTCTCCCCCTCGTAGTCGTGGGCAAAGAAGTAGCAGTGACGGCATCGGAGGTTACAGCGATTGGTTACGTCTATAGAACCTATGGCACCCTTGGGCTTGCCAAAGAGGTCGAAGCGGGTAAGGTCGTAGAGCTTAAAGAGGAACTTCGTCCCCTCCTTGCCCAATACCTGGCAGGAGGCCTGGAAGAGGCTATCCCTGAGACTCTTTTGTTCTTGTAGAGTTTCCATATCTGGTATCCTTCTACAGTCTTTTAAGTGAAGCAGATTCTTATACAAAAAGCAATACCTTTTCTCCAATTGAAGACTTCCTTGACAACGGGCCTTGAAATCTGTTAATAGTTATTTATAAATCTCTATCTATTATGAAAGAGGGGGTCTTCAGACCATGCTCTATAGAACGAAGGTACGCTACGGTCTAATGAAGTTCGTAAAGGATTTTTACTCCGAGCTACCTGACCTAAAGTTAGGGGATAAGGTAATTGTGGATACCGAGAGGGGACAAGAGGTCGGTCGGGTAATAACCAGGCTGGAAGAGGTCCAGGGGGGCTGTAGCGCTTGTCCCAAGTTATTACGTAAAAGCACTGCTGAGGATGAAAAAAAGCTAAAGGAGATTGAAGAAGAACTTGTGCCACAGGAGTATAACTTCTGTAAGGAGAAGATAAAGGAAAAAAATCTCCCCATGAAGCTCACCTCTGTGGAACACCTCCTGGACAAAAAGAAGATAATCTTCTACTTTGTCTCTACAGGAAGGGTAGACTTCAGGGAGTTAGTAAAGGACCTGGCCAGACAGTATCAGGCCAGGATCGAGATGCGACAGCTCGGTGTAAGGGATGAAGCAAGGCTCCTGGCCCACTACCAGCACTGTGGCAGGGAACTCTGCTGTAAGAGCTTTCTGAAAAGGCTTGAGCCTGTTACAATGAAGATGGCAAAAAACCAGAAGGCTACCCTGGACCCCTCCAAAATCTCAGGCAGGTGTGGTAGACTGATGTGTTGTCTACGCTACGAGAACGAGGTCTATGAAGAACTAAAGTGCTGTCTGCCAAGAAAGGGGTGCCAGATAGATACACCTCTCGGCAGGGGTAAGGTCCTAGACACAGAGATACTGAGACAGAAAGTTACTCTTCAGACTAAGGACGATAGGATTGTAATAGTAAACGCAAAAGACATACAAAGACCTAAGGAAGGAGAAAAAGGTGCCGTTGACTAGAGCACCCTTCTATCTCACTACGCCCATTTATTACGTCAACGACGTACCTCATATAGGGCACTCCTACACCACCGTAGCAGCAGATGTCCTGGCAAGGTACCAAAGGTTAAAGGGCAGCGACGTCTTTTTTCTCACCGGAACAGACGAACACGGGCAGAAGATACAGAGGACAGCCCACGCCAAGGACGAGACGCCCCAGGAGCTGGTAGACCGTATGGTGGACAGGTTTAAAGACCTGTGGCAGCACCTTCAGATCTCCAACGACGATTTTATCAGGACCACCGAAACCAGACATGTGAAGAGGGTGCAGAGTATCTTCCAGAGACTATATGAAAAAGATGACATCTATCTGGGAGAATACGAGGGCTGGTACTGCGTACCCTGTGAGAGCTTCTGGACGGCTGGCCAGCTTGTAGGGAACAAGTGCCCGGAGTGTCAGCGTACCGTAGAAAGGCTCAAGGAGAAGAACTACTTCTTCAGGCTCTCTAAATATAGGGATATGATATTAAAACACATAGATTCCCACCCCGAATTTGTCCAGCCTGAGGCCCGAAGAAACGAGCTCTGGAATCGGCTGCGGGCCGACGTCGAGGATATCAGCGTAAGCCGCCAGGCCCTGGCCTGGGGTATACAGGTGCCCATGGACCCAGGACATACCATATATGTATGGATAGACGCCTTGCTGAACTATATAACCGCACTAGGTTATGACGACGAGATGGAAAGATTTAAGAGATACTGGCCTGCCCGCGTGCACCTTATAGGGAAGGAAATCCTGTGGTTCCACGGGGCCGTTTGGCCTGCGGTACTCATGGCCCTGGATGTACCTCTACCTCAGCGAATCTTCGCCCATGGGTGGTGGACCATAGAGGGACAAAAGATATCTAAATCCCTGGGCAATGTTATAGACCCCCTGAGAATTACGGAGCTCTATGGGGTGGATGCCTACAGATATTTTATCCTCAAGGAAGTACCTTTTGGTCTGGATGGTAATTTTTCCTACTCGGCATTGGTCAATAGAATAAACAGCGACCTGGGCAATGACCTAGGCAACCTCCTCTTGAGAACCCTTACTATGATAGAGAAGTATTTCGGGGGGTTAATACCCTCCCCTCAAGGTCCTGGTGATGAAGACAAGACGCTAATCCAGGAGGCCCTCGACCTTGAGACCAAGATAGAGAAAGAGATGGAGGCCTTCCAGTTCAGCCATGTCCTGGAGGCCATCTGGGGGTTCATAAACCTATCCAATAGATATATAGAAGAATCAAAGCCCTGGGTCTTGGCTAAGGAAGACAGACCAAAACTATCCATAAAACTTTATAACCTGGCAGAGGCCCTGAGGCTAATATCTATCTACATCTTCCCCTTCATGCCTCAAACCTCCCAGGAGATACAGAGTCAGCTAGGAATATCTCCAGAAGATACCTTACAAAAACGGGAAAGGATATGGGGCATGGTCAAGCCCTCTAGCCGAATAAATAAAGGCAAGCCTCTCTTTCCCAGGATAGAAATGTCCCCTCAACCTGCATAATAGAGGTAAAACTTAAATTGAGCAAAAAGGCCAGTCCTCAAACCTGGTGGGAAAAATTAAGGGGTATCACAAAGAAGGATCAACGTTATACCCTCCAGGCCTACCAGTTCGTCTTCGAGGCCCTGGATTATACTACCCAAAAAATGGGAAAGGACCTTTCTAGTCCTAAGGAGGAGGAACGTCACGTCACAGGGCAACAACTCCTGGAGGGCATAAAGGAGTTTACCCTAAAGGAGTTTGGCTACATGGCCAGGCCTGTCCTGGAACTCTGGGGAATACGGTGCTGCGAGGACTTTGGAGAGATAGTCTTCAATCTGGTAGAAACTGGCCTGATGGGCAAGACTGCCTCCGACTCCAGAGAGGATTTCAAGGGCGGCTTCGACTTTAAGACTGCCTTTGATGATGAATTCCAGATAAAGGGTAAGTTTAATGTCACTTTTAAATGGGAACCTTCTCGGACAAAATACCGATAATAATAGCTCCATCTCGCTCCTCTCTTTATCAGTTGACTATCCCAGCATATTCAACTAAAATGTGTGTGATTGCCTGTACCGTCCCTATTCTTACTGCCTGCAAAGTTGGATTTATCTAGCTGTGGCTGGGGTATTATTTACTGGCTGTAATCCTTCACGCAACTCTTCACTGGAGCAAGAAAGCCTCATTTTCTTCTCCTTTGTCTAAAGTTAGGAGCCAGCATCCTTTTAAACTCCTGTTTTCAAAAAAATGATCTCTAAAAGTAACAAGCTGGGGCCTCTTCAGGACAGTCAGACGGTAATCATAATCGGAGGGGGGCCTGCGGGCAGTAGCTGCGCCATAAGCCTCAAAACTCTGGGTAGAAGACTCGGAAAGGACATAAATGTCATCCTCTATGAAGGGAGGAAATTTGACCCTGACTGCATAAAGCGGGTAGGCGTCCTGGCCCCTCCCCTAGTCCAGACCCTGGAAGAGACCTTAGGTGTGCCCTTCCCCTGTCAGGCAATCGAAAGGAAGATCGTTGGCTACTACCTCCATTCTGGCGACGCCAAGATAAGGCTTTATATGGGAGGCAACCTTTCCTATGTAACCCACAATATAGCCATAGACACCTATCTCCTGGAAAAGGCCAGGGAGATGGGTGTAACTGTACTGCCTGGACGGGTAGAGGAAATTAACTTCTATAGTAGCAAGGTTGTTGTTAAAAGCGAAGTAGGAGGCACTGAGGGAGATGTATTGGTGGGCGCCTTTGGGCTAGATGCTACTACAGCAGCCTCCCTTGAAAAGGTTACACCCTACAGGAGACCAAAACCCTTATATTCCATCATCACCAAGAT
>JAUQZZ010000009.1 GCA_030586765.1 Candidatus Brocadiales bacterium
ATAAAGACCCTGGTGGATATAAGACGCTTTCCTGTCAGTAGATTTGAGCATTTTAAGAAGTAAAACCTACAGAAACTTGTGGAGGAGGCAGGGATAAACTACATGTATATAGGGAAAGAGTTAGGAGGATATCGCAAAGGAGGCTATGAAATCTATATGCGTACAGAAGATTTCCTTTCAGGCATAGAGGAACTAGAAGGAACTGCTAGAGTTAACAGAACCGTCTTTGTATGTGCTGAGAGACTACCCTGGAGGTGTCACAGGCGTTTTATAGGCCAGGCGCTAGAGAAGAAAGGATGGGAGGTTATTCATATCATCGATGAGAAAAGGGTCTGGAGGTCAAAAGGCTAAGGATTAGGAGTTACGAGCCCGAGGGCTCTAACAGTCTTTCTGTAGGAAGATGGGCCTTAAAGCCCAAATCCTCTACTAGACTCTCTGCCAGTATTCCTGCGAGGCTATCCAGTTCTTCTTTAAGGACCTTGGCGTCTTCCGCCTCATATTTTTCATAGTCGAAGCCAAAGGATTTGCTCTGGGGTATGGCTGTTACAGCCTTGGTCTGCCACAAAACAGTGTTATCCCTCACCCTGGTCATAGCTGCCTTTGCCACAAGGAGGGCATGGGGTTTTGAAAAGACGCCTGGGTCTTTTACCCCGCAGGCAAGTACGGACAACTCTATCACTGTATCGGCACCTAGCTCCATGGCAATATGCTCATAGTCCTCAGGAGTCTTTTCCTTCTTGTTTTGTATCCTATATACCGTCTTATTCTCCTCAACCTTTTCTGGGGGAAGTATGTGAAAGGGGGCGGAACGGCGGAGCTTCTTATAAAAACTATCCCTTAACATGCGTCCAACGTGGATATCGAAGGTCAACTCATTAAAAGTCCTGCTATCTTCTTTTTTGGCATCGTGCATGGCGGCTGTGATAAAGAGCTGACTTATGATTGCAGGGCCTGCAAAAAGGAAGAGGAGAAAATGGTCATCAGCGGTAACATCCATAAATATTTCGGGCCTCTCATTAGGGGATAGGATGGCAACGGTTCTTATATTTTTTAGCTCAGTCCTCTGGAAAGGTATCTCCACCACCTGCTCTGCACAGCCAGAGGAGATGAATATTAGTAAAAGGGATATGAGGAGCTTATCCCTCATGGGGTAGTTCCCCCACCTGTGGGTTGAGTTCCCTGGGGTACAACTGTTGATGTTGCAGGGGGTAACCCTTTTTCCGGGGGGAACAGTTCAGCCAGTCTCGACTCCACCTCTTTTAAGCCACTGAGTATCCTCCTCCAATCCTCCTCTTTAGCGGTCTTTTTATAACACTTCTCGTAGAAGTCTGTGGCCTTTCTGTAATATTCCGCAGCCTCTGGCACGGCACCCCTATCTTGATAAAACTTGGCCATGTTTCCGTAAGTGTCTGCCACAAGAAGTCCTACCTCTACTGAGGTGGGAGCATAATGCAGGGCATAGAAGAAAGACTTTATTGCCGCTTCATAATTGGAGAGTTTTATATCTCTGGGTATATTTCCTTTATTTTCATCGAGCTTCTTTTTCCCCTTCTCGGTCCAGTATTGGAATAGGGAGATGCCTCCCAGTACAGTATGTTGAGGTGGTAACACCTTTTCCTTCCATGCCTGATAGACCGGTACACTATATGCGCTAATTACCAGGTTTTCTAACTTACCCCCTCTAAGAACAAGCAGAGTGGCCTCTGGTTTTTTGTCTTGCAAGGCCTTTGATTTTGCTACAAAGGCCTCTAAAGTCCTTACCTCTTCTCCATCTACCTCTACTATCAGGTCTCCTACCTTTATACCAGAAGTTTCCCCAGGAGAACCTGGAAATATCTCTACTACTTTTACCCCGTGGTCTCCTTGGGACAAAACTAGACCAGAAAATAAGGAAACACCCCATGCGTTGGGGATAGAAAAAAACATGAGAAAATGGACCAAAAATAGCAGTTTAGCCAGTTGCGTACCATGGTTCATAATTTGTCCTCTCATAGGAGACCTACCCTTCTCACAGCTATGTCGAAGAGGAGAAGCCCCATAGCTAAGGGTATCAAGAACTTGGAGAGGTCTTCCCGTTTCATGACCTCTTCGGTATTTCTGGCTATGCTCTCCAGTGTAGGGTTGACTTCGCCATGGGTAAGTTGTGCAAGGGCCTCTAAGAGTTCTGTATTATTACCTTGACTGAGGCCCTCTGGCGGTGCCACCGTAGAAGGCGGTGGCACCACCACAGGCTTAGTCATGTGGTCTATGACATTATTATCTTTTAACATAGATACATCTAAGGTATAAGTACCAGGTTTGTAGCCTTCCAGGCTCGCTACGTATCTCTTTGGGGCTACTTGTCTTAGGCTCAAATCATTGGCCTCAAGATTGGAAGAAAAGAGGCGTAGTCGCAACTGGGAATCTTTTTCCTCTTCTCCACTAGATTCTACAACAAGGTAGGTCTTATTGTCTCTGTCTTCCACTTTGACGGTGTAGTCTCCTTTAGGTTTATCCCTCATAGCCCAACGTGTAGTTTGAGACCAGAATTTGTTGTACTTAGCCCAGTTTATCCACTGAGAGGACCAACGGGCCTCAGCATCGGAGGTATAAGCCACTACCTTTCCAAGACCGTAGCGCCAGTTGGCCAGGATGGGGTCATTGGTACCCCTTATGTCAGAAACCAGGGATACCTCCGCCCTTGCCTTGGCCCTGGTTAGGGAATAGCCTTGTAAAGGTGGTACCTGTTCTTGGTCAATCCCCTTGAGGAGCTCACTAGATGGATCAATGCGTGGGATAAAGGACTCTTCATGAAAATCTGCCCTGGTAAGGGTATTGTCAGTATCTGTAACTACTATCTTGGGAAGCTCATCAATATCCTTCACACGGTAGAATTCGCCCCCTGTTCTATCGGCTATATCTTTCATGAGCCTTGTATTTACCAGCCAGCCCCCTACGGCTATGGTAGAAACAGAGATTTGTGCCTGCTTGAACTGTTCCATTAATGCCTCGTAGCTGTAGTAGATGGACCTTGTGTTGCCGTCGGAAAGGAGGATGGCATGATTTATTTTGGCCCCAGAGGTGGCCAGGCGTCTATAGGCCTCCTTCAAAGCAGGGAAAATATCAGTGCCACCCCCTGCATTAAGTTTGCTGAGTTTACTTAATATGGTCTTCTCCAGTTCTGTTACAGGTTCCATCTCTGCGATAACGTAGGGAATAACATCAAAGGCGATAATGCCCATCATGTCCCCTTCTTTAAGCTGTTTCAAGAGTTCTATAGAGGCCCTCTTGGTGGCAAAGAGTTTCCTGCCTGTCATACTGCCTGATTTGTCTACCAAGAGTATGATGGAGACCCTGCGAGGTTTCTTTTCTTTAAAAGTACTTCCAGCCGTGACTTTTACAGGGAGGATGTCCTCAATGGGTGTATCAGAATAACCCCCTTGGGCAAAGCTGTTCTCTCCTCCTACCATGAGAAAACCTCCACCAAAGTCTCCCACATAGGTTTTTATCGTCTCCATTTGGTTGTGGCTTAAGGTCCTGGCTGGAACATTGGAAAAGATCAGGCACTCGTATCTTAGTAACTCCTGTAGAGAGTTGGGGATATCCAGAATTCCCTTAACCTCTACTTCTATGTCTTTTTCTTGTATGGCCTCCACTAGAAAGGGCTTTTTATTGGGGTCTCCCCGAACGTAAAGTATCTTAGGTTTACCTGTTACATTAGTAAAGGCCTGCTTGTGGTTATTTTCCTTATTGAGATCTTCATTGGCTTCATTAACCTCTAGTTGGGCATGGAATTCTAATAGCCCCTTTTCAGAACCTTCGTAGGGCATGTCAAAGACACTTAGCCCAGGGGGGAGTGACGCGTCCAACT
Organism: Candidatus Brocadiales bacterium; assembly: GCA_030586765.1. Lineage (GTDB taxonomy): Bacteria > Planctomycetota > Brocadiia > Brocadiales > Bathyanammoxibiaceae > JAUQZZ01. The sequence goes on from JAUQZZ010000009.1 coordinate 3,851, forward strand.
TCTTCAGGAGACGTTCACCCTCAAAGAGGCTTAAACTCCCTGCTACCTCCTGGCTGTTTTTATTCTCTACAACGACCCTTATCTCGAAGGCCTCATTTTGTTTTATCTCTAGAGGCACAAGCATCTTACTTACAAGTACCTCTTTTATTGTGGGGGGTGGGGGGGGCTCCACAGTAAATATCTTTATCTTCTCTTTTTCCACAATGGAAGCGGTTTGTCGGCTATTACCCAGGTTTTCATTACCATCGGTCAATAGCACTACCCTCTTGACGGTGTCTTTGGGGAAAAGTTTGAGGGTGGAAAGAATCCCGCTAGCTATATTAGTGTGGGTGGTATCCAACTCCCACCGAAAGTCCTGAGGTTTTATCCTATTTTCAGGAGGAGATAGTACCTGGGCCTCTGAACCAAAAACTACCAACCCCCGCTTTATATTGCTGGGCAGTCTTGCGTCTACTTCCTTTATATAGTTTGCCATCCAGGCCTTGTTTTCCTGGCTTATGCTATCGGAGACATCCGCAGAAAAGATAAGACTTAATTCGCTGGGGAGTTTGTCTACCCGACCGAGGCCTGCCAAGGCCAGAATGATAAGGGCCAATACGAGGCTCCTCAAAGAACTAGAGACTATCATCCTCCATAAGGGTAGTCGCCCGAAGGCAAGAAAGGAAAGTGCCCAGATTATGGGTAGTAAAAAGAGGAGCTTTAGAAATACAGAGCTTTCTAATTGAAGGTTCATCTCTATACAACCCTAGCACGAGCCTTGAGATAGTACAATATCCACTCTGTAAGTAGTAATAGTGATACCACAACAAGGATATATTTCCCTAATTCCTTTTTTTCTTCCTTTACAAAGGGAACTACCTTTGCCTCTTCAAACTCAAGTTTCTTTCCAGGGGTGAGGGAGGGTTTGATACCCGACTCCGACTCGTCAAAGAGGTTTGCCACAAATCTCTTTTCAAAACCTTTACCTCTCAGGAGGTATTGTCCTGCATAGTAGGTATCGGTAATAACCAGTGGGCTATGGGTACTATCAATATTTATGGTTTTTCCTTTTGGATTCAGTAAGGACAGGTTCTTTAATTCCTTTTCAGGGTATAGATTTATTACCAGATGTTCACCGGTCTTTATCTGGCTTGCTTCTACGCCTTCGGGATTTAACCACTGCAAAATATTAAGGAACATTATGAGGATGGGCATATTCTTGGTTTTGGAGAGACCGAATTCAGCAAGGTCGAAGCCCAGGACAACAACCCTGCGGCCCTGGAGGGTGCCAGCGAGGGCCAGGGGAAGGTTTTCCGATTCAGCCTCTGCCTTTATCAAGGTTTTTAACCCCTCTGAGGGCTCCAGATGAAGCGCCTTGTAAATCCATATTTCCTCTAAGTAATCCAGGTGCCTCATTATAGGATGGTCATTATTCCAATCAATGACTCTCACCCCTCTAGTCCAGCCCCTTATGGGAAAGAGTTTGTTGTCCATAGGGGGAGAGATAAAAAGGGCATTTTCCCTGGGATAATCTTCAGGAATGAACCTGTGAAAGATGGCTATATCGTAGTCTTTGAGGTTTGTGGTGTAGGAGGAAGGAGTGATGGTGGTGAACTTTACCTGTTCGGTAGCCTTCTCGACCTTTCTCAGCTCTTCTTGGAGAAATGCGTCTTCTGTAACAACCAGGACATTTACCGATTTATTTATCTTGATAATAGCGTAGGCATGGTTATCTGCTGCCAGGGAATCCTCTGGTTCCAACTCCGCTTTCAGGAGTCCTGGTCCTTTAATCCCTTTTACACGGATGGTGCGTTGCTCTTGAGGGATAAGCTCTATTGCTTCTTCGGCCAGAGGTTCTTTGTCTAAGAAGGTCTTAAGGAGGACGACTTTGGGCTCCTCCGAGAAGTTTTTTACTGTTACATAGGCCTCCCTCTCCCTATAATCCTTAAACATATCTTGGTAGATGTCCAGTCCTGTAATGGCAATGTTATCCGATGCCTTACCATGCCTTACGAACCTTATTCGGTTGTCCTTTAGTTCTGGGGCCTCTTTATCTGTGAGCACGTGAACCTCTCCGTTGCTTATACTATTCAGGAGGGAGAGGGATAGGCTTAAACCTTCTTCCAGGCTGGTACCTGTGTCTAGAGATTCCAGGGTTTTGATTATTTTTTTCAGTTTACCTTTATCCTTAGAAAATTCAGAGAGTATCTGGGGAGAGGAATGCATGGAGATCACCAGCATACTGTCTCCTGCACCCATTTTTTCTACCAGTCTTAAGGCCTCAGCCTTTATCAAATCGAAGCGTGTAGATTTGCCTTCTCGGGTTTGCATACTGGCGGAGGTGTCTATTAAAAGGATGATGTTTTTTCCCACGACACCTTTGGAGATGGAGGTAAAGTAGGGGTGGGTAAGAAAGAAGATTAGGAGGAGGAGGGCAGCGAGTTGTAGAAAAAATAGTATATCTGCCAGGAAGAACCTGGTGCGCACAGTGTCCTGTTTAAGGCCCCGCCAGGGTATGAAGCTAGGAACAGGAATGGTCTTTCTTTTCTTACGAAAGAAGTAGATAAGGATCAGAAGGCCTACTATAGGTAGATAGTATAAGGCAAGAAGGTTGAGGAATCCCATGAACTACCCTCTTACAAAGCCTATCCTGGGCATTTCTCTAAGGATAAGGTCCTCTAAAGGCATGTCTGTTCTGGCCAGGGTATAGACTATCTTGTTGGACTTGCAGTAGCTGCGTAATGCCAGGTTATGTTCTTCAAGGAGTTGATGGTACTTCTTTTTAAGGGAACCAGTGACGTTAATCGTCTTCTTTTCTTTTGTTTCTACATCTACTATCTCCCCACTTTTTATGTTCTTAAAGGGATCCAGCTCTCCTGACCCAAGGACTTGAACTACCTTTATGTCATAGTTCTTGAATCTTAGTATATCCAGCCCCTTTTTATAGGATCGAGGGGGTATCATAAAATCAGATAAGATAATGACCGTTCCACCCCTACTCTTATTTTCATGGATATATCTGTATATAAAACTTACCAGGTCCATCTCTCCACTGGGTTCAATCTCACCGAGAAAGTCCTTTATCCGGAAGATGCCACTTAATTTCTGAAAAAATGGGGTCTGCACGGTAGTCCTGCTAGCCCCTTTTTCTGAAGGATTAATGATGGCTGCTACCCTTACGCTGTTGTGGTTGGACAGGCCTATGTAAGCCAGAGCCAGGGCAACACGCTTAGAAAAATCGAATTTTCTATCCACTTCTGGGTAGAGCATAGAACGGCTTGCGTCCAGGAGGATGTGTACAGAAAGTTCTACTTCTTCTTTAAAGGTCTTTACCAGAAGCTTGTCCAGTCTTCCATAGAGGTTCCAGTCTATGTACCGGAAGTCATCGCCTGGGTTATAGGCCTGATAATCAGCGAATTCGATACTACTGCCCTTTTTGTTGATAGATTCATAGCCGCCTTTTCTGGCGGCTATAGCCACTCTCTTGACTTCTATCCTCAGGGATTCTAAGCGTCTGAGGAAGCCTGGGCTAAAAAGGTCTCTGAGCATCAGACCGGTTCCTTTTGTTTAAATCCTTCCAGTATCTTTTGAAGGATGTCCTGGGTGGTAACCTTGTCTGCATCTGCTTCAAAGTTTAGTAATATCCTGTGATTTAGTGCAGGTGTGACAACCAGGTCTACGTCCTCAAAGCTCACATTGATTCTGCCTTCAAGGAGGGCTGTCGCCTTTGCTGCCAGTACCACTGCCTGTCCACCCCTGGGGCTGGAACCGTAGCTGATATAGCGATGGGCGTACTCCTCTACTGCCTTCAGGTCAGGTCCTGGGTTATCCATTTTTTGTCTGCTGTTAGGTTGTGTTGTCATTATAATCTTTACGATATAATCTTGTAACTTAGAGGAGATAAGTACTTCTCGTACCATCCTGCGCATCTCCTGAACCCTGGAAAGGGCTGTCTCTTCGGGAAATACCCTCTTGACCTCGTAGCTTTCATTTGCCGTGGTTTGCTTAAGGATGTCTTTCATTTCATCAAAACTTGGATAAGAGACATTGAGCTTAAAGAAGAATCTATCCATCTGTGCCTCTGGGAGGGGATAAGTGCCTTCCATTTCTATGGGGTTTTGGGTAGCTAGGACAAAGAAGGGTTCCTTCAGGATATTGGTTTTGCCTGCGACTGTGACTTGTCCCTCCCCCATGGCCTCTAGTAAAGCTGACTGGGTTTTTGGGGTAGCCCTGTTTATCTCATCAGCCAGGATTATATTGGCAAAGATGGGCCCCCTGGCAAATCTAAACTCTTTTCCTCCGTCTTCCCTTTCCACCACCAGTTGTGTGCCAATTATGTCTGCAGGCATGAGGTCTGGGGTAAACTGTATCCTCTTGAACTCAAACCCTAGGGACTTTGAGAGGGACTTTACCAGGAGGGTCTTTCCCAGGCCCGGCAGGCCTTCTATAAGTACGTGTCCACCGCAGAGAAAGGAGATGAGGATCTCGCGGATAAGCTGGGTATTGCCCACAATCACCCTGCTTATCTCCTCCATGATAGAAGAGAAATCCCTCCTGAAGGCCTCCACCTCCCCTGTCATGTCCCCGATACTATCCTTTGGCTTAAGAGGCCACATTTATACCTCCACTATTCATTACCTGTATATATTTCCTTTATGATGTTTTCATACTCAATAGGTATGCGAGTTTTCTTTATAGCATCATCCTCTGCCTGTTCTTGACTAAGCTGGGTAGCACTATCTACCCCTATGGTTGGTGCATGCTTCTTAAAGTCACCCCTACTCTCTACCACCTCATGACCCGTGGACAGGGTCTCTCGTTCCTCTTTACCACCGAGTTTATCGCCCTTAAGTCTTAATTCAAAGGATTTTCCTTCTGGAAGGCTGGTATCATCCTCCTTCTCTGAGTAGAGGCTACCCCCAGGCCTACTGCCTGCCTTTTCTCCTCCTGCCTCTAAGAGCTGACCTTCGTCAGGACCTTCTTTCCCTTCTCCTGCCCCCGGAGAGTCAGTTCCTTCCCTGCCAGCGGTTGCCCCCTCATACCCCGCAGGACCTCCAGGTTTACTGTCACCTTGGCTTCCACCTTTCTTGGCGGTGTCCTTCTGACCACCTAACGAGCCCATCCCTTCTTGGCCTCCTGACTGACCTCCGGAATCACCTTGCTGGGCAGGGCTTGTTTGTCCCATCCTTTCCAACCTCTCCAGGTCGTAGGTGATGTTTTTGAGGGTACGACTAATTTCCTTTTTTAATTCATAGGCATCTTTGGGAGCTTCTTTAGAACCCACAGCTTTGGAGTCGCCTCTTTGCGGTTCCACCCCTGGCTTTTCAGCGCCACCTAGTCCTTGACCACCTTGGGCAGGGCCCGAGGCCTTCTTGTCCTGACTCGACTGAGAGCCGGCCTCCTCTTGTGACTGGCCTCCCTTTCCCCCACTACTCTGGGCACTCCCCAGGCCACCGCCACCCTGCCCTCCTTCTGACCCTGTAGACTGGTCAATATTCATACGCATGCGCTCGCCCTTGCTCTCAGCAGCACTTTTATCCTGCCCTTCCTTTGCTCCACCAGTCTCTTTTTTATCGTTTTCAGCCATAGCAACCTTCTCATGGCCTTTGGATAGGTCTGTGCCACCGGCCTCCTGCCCACCACTGACTCCTTGTTCTGGGGCTTCCTTTTGGCCCTCCTTGCCTCTGCCTTCTTGACTTTGGCCTCTTTCGGCCTGGCTGCTCCTTCCAGCAGTATCCCTCTTCTCTCCTTTAGGCCCAGGACCCTGCTCTGTGTCTCCTTGGCTAGACCCCTCTTCAGATACCCTTTGGGCCCCTTTTGCTTCCTGGGCCAACTCCTTGTTAGTAGTCTCTTCCTGTCCAGGACCACGGTCCTCCTGGCCTTCTATTTTTTTCTTATCTCTTTCTCCAGCACCCTCTTGGCCTTCTCCCTGTGTTCCTTCAGATAAAGAAGTCCCCTGTTCAGGAACAGGTCTTCCTCCTTTTCCACCTTTCTCTCCTTCAGAGGCCACTTCTCTTTGACTGCCTTCCCTAGAGGACTGGGACTCCTTGGCTTGGCCCTTTGAAGGGGTTTTTTCACCTTCGTCTCTACGCATGCCTTGCGAAGATACACCCTCCTGGCTCTCTTCCTGGGCGCGGGTTTCTTCCTGGCGGCCTCCCTCATTGCCAGAGGTGCCCTCTTTACCACCCCTTGTGCCAGCGGCTTGTGCTACTCTTTGTTCCTTCCCTGCTTCCTGGGTAGATTTTCCTTCTTGTGAACCTTCTGGCCTGGTCGTGCTCTTTCCTTGACCACTGGCATCACTCCCTGCCTTGGTTAGTTCTTTCTGTTGGGCTCCACCCTGGAGAGACCCTTTGTCGGTCTTCTCTCCCTTACCGGTGCCAGATGCAGCGGTCTGTTGTCCCGAGTCTTTACTGCCCATTCCTTTCTGGGAACCTTCAATGCTACTACCTGCTTTCCTATCCTGGGTTCCGGAGGTCTGCATGCTTTCCTGTCCTTGCCCTCCGCCACCCTTTTCTGCCTGGGTAGACCCCGCTCCTCCTTGGGCACTCCCTGTGGTACCTGGCTGTGATTCACTTCTGCCCTGACTGCCAGCACTGCTACCTGCCTTGGCTAGTTCTTTTTCTTGGGTTTCCCCTTGTTGCGACCTTTTATCAGCCTCCCCTCCCTTTCCAGAAGACTGTTGGCCTGAATCTTCACCTCCTGCTCCTTTCTGATTGGGGGGAGAAAGGGTAATAGAGGGCATGGGAAGGTGTTTCCTACTCCTGGAAGGTTCTGAGGTAGAGCTAGGTTGCGGCTCCTTGCTACCGCTTTCTCCTTGGGAAGTTTTCCCCTGGGCAATATCTTTTTTGCTTGTACTCTCTGTACTGCCTTTATCCTGTTTTTGTGTCCCAGAATCAGTAGCCTCCTTCGCGGTATGCTGCCTGGACTGGCCTGCCTTTCTGTCCTCACTACCACCTGAAGAACTAGAGGCGCCTGTTGAAGAGGAGGAAGGCCTGGACTGCGACTCTTTACTACCACTATCTCCCTGGGCAAGGTCCCTTCCGCTTGTGCCGCCTCTACTTGGCTTATCTTGTCCCTGTGTTCCAGTATCTGAAGCCCCTCCTGCAGGTTGCTGTCTGGACTGGCCTGCCAGGCTGTCCTCCCCGCCTGTGGAGGAACTGGGGGCACCTCCTGAAGAACCTGAAGGCCTGGCACCGCTGGTATCTTTATCGGATGCCTGTCCTTCGGCACCTCCCTGCTGGCTTGAGGAACCGGCCTGTGTGGAAGTAGCCTCGGAAGGTTTGCCTCCTTGGTCGCCGGATTTTCCTCTAGTCTGTTCAGAGGAGGACTCGCCTTGTTCCTGTCCGCCTGTCTTACCTGAATCTCCACTGCCTGAGCCTTGCATACCGCTTGAGGGCGGCTGGGGCATAGGGGGCATTAGCTTGGCCAGTAAAGATGCTATGGAGTTTAGACTCTTGTCTATCTCCTTCTTTGCCTCCTTTTCTTTCTCCCGTTGCTCCGAGCTCCTCTCCTTTTCTTTGAAGGATGCCCTGGTATCTTTCTTATCTAGTCTCTTATCTAGTCCCTCTTTTTTTTCTGGCTGTAGTGTCTTTTTTGCCTCTTTGGTGTCTGGCTTTCCTGGTCCCTTTTCCTGAAATTCTAAGGGTGTGAATAGCCTCTGTGGTTGGGACTCCTTATAAGCGATGAAGGGGGACTTTCCAGGGAAATCAGCCTTTAGTAATAACACTAAGGGCAGGGCTATGGCCAGGGGTATCAGTATCCAGAGGCTTTTAGGAGGCCTATGAGGCAGTGTCCTCTTTATATGCTCGTCGTCAAGCCATTTCAGGATATTAGCGGTAAGGGCTGTAGAATACCTAGAAGGGTTGGGATCGCTGGCATACTCTAAGGCTGTAATAAGGCCGGCCTTTAGATTCAGTTGTTTATCGATGAAGTATGCTGCGCGGGCTATGCCCAGCCATTGGGAATACAACCCAGTTAGGGCAAAGGCTAAATAACCGAAAAAAGGCAGGAGAAACAGGAGATAAAAGTATAGTGGTCCACCTAGAAACTTCTTTATGAGAATGGCGGTGAGGGCCAGGGCCAAGGCTACTACTAATATGTTAATTATAGCCCTCTCAAGACAGAAGAGATTATATCTACGTCTTGCCTTGGCAAGTTGGAGGTATAGCTTGACTTTAGGGTCTTGGGGCATAGGGGCTACTTATCACTCATAATGATCAGGGACCCATACCTTTTCTTCGTGCTCCTCCCAATATCCGGAAGGTATAACACGGTCTTCGTAGTGGCCCTCAATCCTTCTATCACCCTCCACCCTTTCATCCACCCACACTCGCTCCTTTTCAGAGGTATCAATCCATTTCCTCTTTTTAACATATTCATAATGTCCTTCCACAAAAGTCTTTCCACTGGTGCTTGGGGCTTGCACTTCCGTGCTAGGACCCTTTGCCTCCTCAAGTTCTTGTATCTCCCTTTTTTGTCTTTTCTTATCTAGCTGGTCCTGAACGACGGCCCCACTGAGGGCCCCTATGCCAGCACCTATCAGGGCTCCCAGGCCCCAATTACCCAAGGCTGCGCCTACACCTGCCCCCGCTGCAGAGCCTCCTAATGCCCCCACTCCTGTGCCTTGTTGGGTTGTCAGACAGCCAACCTGGGCTAATACCAGCAGAAGGCATAGAGTAGTAAGTGCTTTCTTCATAAGTACCCCTCTGTAATAAAGGGGTTACCCTGGCCCATTTTGAAAAATAATTATAGCACAGCCTTCATGTTTATGCCAAGTTTTTTTTCTGGGCTTTTAGGGACTGAATTGTTCATGCTTTTTGGACAGTGCGGTGGGCCTTTCGGCCCTGAGGCTTCGACGGTGAGCTAAGCCGAACCGTTTATCCCCTTTTGTGAAAGTGACTTCCTCAACGTAGGGATATGCTATTTTATTCAGAGTGTTATCCATAAGACTCCACAGAACCAGTAGAATTTTGTATTGACAAAACGGGTGAATAAGATTAGCCTAAGCAATTCCCAAAAGATAGAAAGGTTTGTAGCGTTTGGTCTCAGTACTAGACGCAGGTAGCCTTTGGCGAGCCTTTTGGCCATTTGATACGGAGATATGGCACTACTATTATGGCAAGGTATCTAGTTACTGGCGGTGCAGGATTTATAGGGTCTAATGTAGCTGACGAACTATTGCGTCAGGGGGAGACGGTAAGAATATTGGATGATTTCTCCACCGGTAAGGAAGAAAACATAAAGAATTTAGGTAAAGAAGTCGATATTATAGAAGGGGACATAAAAGACTTTCAAACCGTTAAGAAGGCAGTAAAAGGTGTGGAGTATATTATTCATGAGGCTGCCTTGCGTTCAGTGCCATATTCTATAGAAGAACCAGTTGCAGCTAACGAAACTAATGTAAATGGGACATTGAATATCCTTCAGGCTGCAAGGGAGGCTGGGGTGAAAAGGGTGGTTTATGCCTCCTCCTCCTCTGTCTACGGGGATGGAGAGGTTTTCCCCCAGGTAGAGACGTTTCCGCCTCGCCCTATCTCTCCTTATGCTGTTTCAAAGCTAGCAGGAGAGTATTACTGTCGGGTTTTCTACCAGGTGTACAGGCTGGAGACGGTTTGCCTGAGATATTTTAACGTCTTTGGTCCAAGACAAGACCCTACCTCCCAGTATGCGAATGTTGTCCCCATATTTGTAATGGCTGCCCTTAACAATAAGACTGTGGAGATTCATGGAGATGGACGACAGTCCAGGGATTTTACCTACATATCTGATACAGTAGAGGCCACACTTCTTTCGGCCAAGAGGCCACAAGTGGCAGGCCATGTATTCAATGTGGCCTGTGGGGAAAGCCACTCTGTACTAGACCTGGTACGTGAGATAGTGGAGATTGGGGGGAGGCCTCTGGAATATTCCCACACGAAAGCCCGTGAGGGCGACCCTAGATGTACCCTGGCAGATATTACCAAGGCCAGGGACCTTCTTGGTTATAAGGCAAAGGTAAGCTTCCCAGAGGGACTGAGAAAGACCTGGGATTGGTTTAAGAAAAGGGAGTTGGACAAGAGAAGTAAGGTTAGAAATATTAGCTCTGCAACACACCCAAACCTGACTTTAAGAGATGATAGACCTCGCTGAGGGTCCTAGTGGAGAGGAGCCTCTTAAGGATATAGCTGGGCCTTAGGTAGAAGTCTTTGTAAGCGAAATCTACGAAGTCCTTGATATCTTTCTGATTTATTCCATCCAGCCTGACCACGGAGTTGCAGGTACCGTCATACTCAGCCCATCGGTTGGTAAGGAGCCTATTCTGAGCCTTGACTTCTTCGTAGAACTCGGTGCCTGGATAGGGGGTGGCTATAGCAAACTGGGCATAATCTGCGTCTAGATTCTTAACAAATTCTAGGGTCTTGGTCATAGATTCCTTGGTCTCTCCCAGATAGCCCAGGAGTACCGTGGCATGGGTCTTCATGCCCACCTTCCTGGTCAAGGCGAAGGCCTTCACCACATCTTCTACTTGCATGCCTTTTTGAATACCATCCAGTATCTTTTGTTCAGCAGACTCCACTCCGTATCTAATCATGTAACAGCCTGCTGCCTTCATTTCCCTCAGCAAGGCTTCATCCACAAGGTTACACCTCCCGAAGCAACTCCACTCCACATGTATATTCCTATTCTTTAACTCATTGCATATCCCCAGGACATGCTTTTTGTTAATAGTGAAGGTCTCGTCATCAAAGAATATCTCTTTAACGCCGAAGTGTTTTTTGAGGTATTCTATCTCATCAACCACTTTCTCTGGGGACTTATACCTTACAGTACGGTTATACATTACTTGAGGAGCTACGCAAAAGGTGCATCGGAAGGGGCATCCCCTTATAGTGCGGACGGCTACGCAAACACGTTGGCGGGTGATGGGGTCGTAATATTTATCTAGTGGCATTTGCTCATAGAGGGGCATGGGTAATTCATCAAAAGGCTTTAGCGGTCTTTGCGGGGTCATCACCACCTGGCCGTTGTCCCTATAGGCTATTCCCAGAATAGAAGATTTGTCTCTGCCTTCTAGGATCGCCTTGGAGAGTTCTAGGAGGGTAACTTCATATTCCCCGATACATAAGTAGTCCACAGGATAGTTAATCAGGGTCTCTTTAGGCAGGGCCGTGACGTGGGGACCAACGAAGACTATGGCCACATCCTTTAGTCTTTCTTTTATAAAGAGGGTGGCCGAGTAGTCCTGTTGGATACTTGGGGTAGAGACCTCCATAACCACTATCCTGGGCCTATCTCTGAGTAATAGGGCCTCCAGTTCTTCCCCTGAATAATTAAGTGCAGCGGCATCAAGGAACCTGGCCTCGAGTCCTGCCTGGTGCAGCACAGAGGTAGCGGTGGCGAGGAATATAGGGGGTGCTAAGGCCCCGGAGCGGTTTTTTCTACCACCCCAGCGACTGGAACGGGTATGTAGCTCTTGCCCGGGTGGGTTTAGGAGTAGAATCATCTTGTTTTAAAAGGAAAGAACATTATAAGCCTTGAGGTTTCTTAGACATAGGACAAAGCACAACCAACAGATTATATTTAACAAGTACACGAATGCAAGTGGAAAGTATTGTATTCTAACTCCTTTGAAAGGTGGCCAGGAGGCCCGTGAGAAGCCCATAACACCAGATGATATTACGGAGGCTGAGGACAACTAGGGTAATAGGAACGGAGAGCAGACCCTTTGTTTCTGCCACCCGCATCAACACTGGCATGAAATTATATAAAATAGGGCCAGCGGAGCCCAGGGAGACCGCCCAAAGCGCTGACCAGAAGAACCCCCCCACCAAACTTAGTATCAATAGGAGGGTGAAGAGGGGTTGAAACCTCAGGGTAAAGGGGAAAAAGTCGTCTTTTAGGGAGGTTCGCTTCTTGTGGCTCAAGACCACCCTCATATGATTCGTGGCGTTCCTAAGATTTCTCTTAAGATAAAGAGCAAGACTTTCCTCAGCTGCATGATTAGACTTCATAGAAGGTTCATAAACTATACGGTAGCCTGCTTCTATGAGTCTGTATCCTATTTCTGTGTCCTCTCCCCCGACAGTATAGCTAGTGTCAAAGCCTCCTACCTTTAAAAGGGCTTCCCTTCGGAATAGGGCTACGGGACAAGAAACACTCTTCGCCTCTGGACTTCTTGAGGCAAAGCGGACATGATATTCGGCATCCCTCACAGCAGAAAGGGTATTGGTTATCCTGTAGTGAAGCCATCCAGTTACTGCGCCTACTGTAGGGTCTTGAAAGTATTTTATTGCATTCTTTATCCATAGGGGGTCAACCTCACAATCCGCATCTGTAATTCCTACTAGGTCAGCGTTGCTCCTCTGGATGGCATAATTTCTAGAATCAGACACCCCACCGTTAGGCTTACTCCATACCGTTATAAGGCTGTTGTACTTCTCCAGACATTTGAGGGTGTTATCGGTGCTACCGTCGTTCACTACACAAACAGACTTCGGGGAGTAGTCAGTGTTGAGAAGGGAGTCCACGCACTTCTCTATATACTTTTCTCCATTGTATACGGCCACGATTAGGTCCGCCTTTAGATGGCCGCTAGGTGTTCTTACTTTACCTTCCATATTTCTACTAGAGAGTTTTCGTATTCTAGACTAAAACATCCCAGTTTAGGGATTTTCTCCACAAAGGACCTGGGGAAGCCTCCATAATTGTGTATGGTAGAGTCGTCAACAATCTTGTCTTTTTCGATGAATAGATATTCAATCTTATAGCGCTTTAGTATATCTATAGCCTCTTTTTTGTTGGCTTTCCAGAACAGATAGGCTAGGTCGGGCATAGTGTTGGTACTGTCCCACATAAGTCTGTGAGGAGCAAGGATAAGCAATGTTCCATGGGGATAAAGAAAGCAGGTGCCCGGGGGCATGTTCTTTGCCACATAGTAATACCCAGCCTTTATATCTGGCGGGATCTTCCTTACCTGAAAGACGTAAAAGGAGGCAACTAACACCTGGATAATACATGCTATAGTAAGGGCCCATCTCCATCCTTTTTTTTCAAAAGAGGTAAATCCCTTAGAAGCGAGGATGGCTACCATAGGTATTATAGGAGATAAGTAGCGCACCGCCAGGCAGGTGGCTAAGGCAGAGTACAAGTGCTTCACGGCTGCCACTGGGTCAGGTTCTTCGTAAAATACCTGGAGGATTACTGCAGGGGGCAAGAGGAATATATAACTAGAGGTCGCTAGTCCAAGTAGAAGGTCTTCCCTTGTATATAGTTTCCTGTAAAAATATAGACCAAGGCAGATGAAAAGGCCAGCCCCTAAATAAGTTAACAGGGTTTGTGGGTGGCCAAGGATACTGGAGGGGTGTATGAAGACAGTATCTACGGGGTCTCTGTATAGGCGGTCAATTTTTGCACTAACGAGAGTAACACCATGGAGGTAATAATATCTAAAGTAAAGGTCTGGGAGGATGATTGCTATAGCAGGTGTAGAGAATAGTACTAATCGCCGTAGTCCTGTACGCCAGTTTTTCAAGCATTCGTAAGGTCTTAATAAATTGTTGTGATGGGTACAACACAGCCAGAAAAGCAAAAATGGCATTATGAAGTAGATGTTTCTCTTTGTGAGGATCATTAGTCCCATAAATACACCTGCCCAAAAGAATCTTTCTCTTGCTAGCATCAAGACGCATAATGTAGTAAGGGCGGCGATGGGAACGTCTATATAGAGCATTATAGTATGGGTCGTTACCAGGGGCATTGTGGCAACTAACAAGGCCCCGTATAAGCCTACCTGCCTGGTGTAAAGGCTTTTACCAAGGAGGTAGGTTACCCCAACAAGAAGTCCGTACCACAGGGTCTGATAGAACTGCGCTACAAGGGGTGATTTCCCCCCTGTTACCCACCATAAGCCTGCCAACAGGGTGTGCCAGAGGAGCTCCTGACTACAAGGTCTGTACCCCAGCTCACTAGCATGCAAGTTGGGGTCATACACTGGTCTGCTCTTCGTATCGTAGATAAGGGAGGCTATGCGGTAGTGGGTAGGTTCATCCCCCAGATATATGTCAGAATTAATTCCAAGGGTGAAGACCAGTACGGCACCCAGAAAGGCGACAAGTCCTACCAGTTTAGTCTCTTTGGGTAAATCGGATAGGTATGCCATAGCAAAAGGGGCTTCAGGCACTTTCTGAGCCCATCTCTTTACGTAATTTACGGGCAATCGTTATGGCCTCGAACCAGCCCAGATTGAGCTTAAGCTTTTCCTGGTAAAATAGTCCTACGTTGAAGACCAGCTTGTAGAAGCTACCCAGGGGTAACTTAACTAACAATCTGATTGCGGGCATTGCCCAAGGGAACTTAACGGCCATAAAGGAGAGTTTATGAAGGTTAGGTAGAAGGGGAGAACTGGGTTGATTAAGGGGAATAGAATCACCGAAGAAGAAAAACTGTTCCATATGCTCCACACCAATCTCTGCGGATAAGAGGCCTTTATCCTTGGAAAAATTGTATATGTCTGTACCAGGTAGGGGTTGAAAGACGGTAAAATATGGGACGGTAGTGCCTATTTTAGCGTTAAGCGTAAGGGTCTCGAAGGCCTGTTCAATGGTTTCTGTTGGCAGGCCAATCATATTAAAGGTAAAGAACTTCAAGCGGTATTTTCTTAAGAGCCTGGCTGTTTCTAGAATCCTTTCGTTGGAGAGCTTCTTCCTGAGGATATCGTTCCTTATCCTCTCGTCACCGCTTTCTATAGCAAAGCAAATCATATGGCAGCCGCCTCTTTTCAAATTCTTTATTATTTCCTCATCCATGTTGTCTGCCCTGGTAAAACAGGTGAAAGGAAGGGAGACCTCCCTGCGGTATGTTTCCAAGAACTCTAGTAACCACTTTTTATTCAGTGTGAAGGTGTCGTCTGTGAAGGCAAGGAGTTTTAGTCCGTATCTGTCTCGTACCTCTTTTATTTCTTCTATGATATGCCCTACGCTCCTTATGCGGACGTACTTACCCTTACCCTTGTAAAGGTCCTTCATGGTACGGTTGAAGCAGAAAGAGCAGTTAAAAGGGCATCCTCTTCCTGCTAGAAATCTCTTAACAGGAAATTCTTGGGCAAATTTATTCTTGTAGTACAAGGTCCTATCCTGGAAAGGGAGGCTATCGAGGTCCTCTGCAAAAGGTCTAGGTTCATTGGTAAAAACCTGGCCGTTCTTTTTGAACCAGATATTGCGAATCCTCGTCATATCTGATCCCGAATCAATGGCCGATGCCAACTCCAGTAGTGCCCCTTCGCCTTCACCAATGCAGAGCATGTCCACATAGGGCTTCTCTATCACTAATTTAGGGAAGAAGGTAGGGTGTGGACCACCAAAGACAGTATAGAGCCAGGGGAAGGCCTTCTTAGCCTTCTCTGCAAAATCAAAGGCCCAGCGGTTTTGAATGGAAGATATGGAAAAGGCCAGTAAGTTTGGTTTAGACTCTTTTATATAATCCAGTACCTTGTCTTCTTTGCCCTTTCCGACAAAATACAGCTCACATGAGTGGCCTCCCTTCTTCAACACTGCAGAAAGGAACTCCACGCCGTGATATTCGAACCATGAATTCTGGATGAACAGAACTTTTGCCACCTTATAGGTTCCTTTTGTATACCTTTTAAGCTTGATTCACTGGATTATTATTTATATTCATTTTGCTTTCAAGCGTTTATTGGCCTTCCAACGGCCCAGCGGCTCTAATTTGTCCCTGGGCAGTGGTCAATGAATAGTCCACCTTCCATATATCCCCCACGGTGTTGGAGAACACATGCTTTAAAGATGGGAATTCAGATATCTTGTTCACAAATGACCTTGGATAACCACCAAAATTATGGAAGTGCGAGTCTTCTAGAACATGGTTTTTCATTATTAATATATAATTAATTTCATACCGTCTTAGTATGGTAATGGCCTCTTGTTCGTCTGCCTTCCAGAGCAGGTAAGGCAAGTCAGGCATAGTCTCGTCACTCTGCCACATAACCTTGTGTGGTGCATAGAGAATAAAATCGCCACCTGGGTAAAGAAATCGTTGGCCTGAAGGAGAAATATTGGATGCAAAGGCATAGACCTCTTTCACTGGAGCGGGTATTATCCTGGCCTTAAATACATAAAGAGCCCCCATAACACCCTGTAACACACAAATAAATAATATCGTAACACGCCACCATCTACTTCTTATAGACGACAGGCCTTTAGCGGCAATCAGTCCTAGTAACGGGCAGACAGGGGAGAAGTAGCGCACAGTGACGCACGTAGCTAGTACAGCAGTAAAGCTGGTGGTGGCTGGAGGTATATAAGATGCACTGACAAATAGTATAAGTATTACAACAAGGAATAGAATGATGTAGCCGAGTGTGGGTATCCACAAGAAGACATCCTCCTTGGTATATCTCTTCCTGAGGAAATACATACCCAGGCCAAGGAGTAGTACACCGCCAAAATATTTTGCTATCGTCTCAGGATGAAAGAACAGACTTTCAGGGTGAATGAATATAGGCTCTAGGGTGCCTGGGTCGTAGATTGGCTTAAGACCTGCTGTGGCAAAGGCAGAAGTGTTGAAATGTGTTACCCTGAAGTATAAATCTGGTGTTACAATAAAGACAATGGGAAGAATGAGTATTAGCAGATCTTTATAATGCCCCTTCAAGGGGGTGTGCTTTTGAGGAATACGTTTCCAGGGGAGAAAATATAGGTATTGCTTTAGGTCTATTCCATTTTGTTGACATACTAGGAGTATGGCTATAGGTACCATCAGATAAGCAGTCCTTTTGGTCAGGATAGCGAGGCCAAGTGCCACACCCGCCAGAAGCAAGTGTCTCCTGGT
This sequence comes from Candidatus Brocadiales bacterium, assembly GCA_030586765.1. Classification (GTDB taxonomy): domain Bacteria; phylum Planctomycetota; class Brocadiia; order Brocadiales; family Bathyanammoxibiaceae; genus JAUQZZ01. Next base: position 20,654 of record JAUQZZ010000009.1, read on the forward strand.
TAGCATCCAGAAAGCGAGGACAATAAAGGTGAAAGCCGGAACTTCATTGCTGAGCATTATCGTATAGCCTGTAGTTATTGGCATGGTGGCCACAACAATTGCTCCGTACAAGCCACCCTCTGCCTGATAAAGCTCCCTTCCTAATAGGTATGTTAATAACACAAGAAGGAAGTACCAACTCGCCTGGTAGCCCTGGGCTATGGGTACAGACTTTTCGCCATTAATCCACCAAAGTCCAGCTAGAGTATAGTGCCACAAAACTTCTGTATTACACGGGCGATTATGAATACTGGGGTCAGAGACAGGGCGGGTCTTTGTTTCATAAATTAAAGAAGCTATCCGATAGTGTACCGGTTCATCCCCCAGGTATATATTGGACTTCGAGCCCAGGGTAAATACCAGCGCGCTGCCCATAATGGCTACTAATAGGACTAATTTCATTTCTTTTGACATCATTCTACTCTTTTGTGACTATTAGAGGGTCTTATCGCCCATATAGATACCGCTTCATTACTAAAAATCTGTTCCAGGAATTCAAAGCTCTGCAATCTGGCTACAAAAGATGCTGGGTACTTACCAAGGTTTTTAACCGCTGAATCGTCCCAAACCATATCCCTGGGTACGAGGATGTGAGTGATTCCGTATTCTTTTAAGATATCTTCAACCTCTTGAGGACTAGCCCGCCAGAAGAGGTAAGGGAGGTCTGGTAAGTTATTTTCTGAACTCCAGTTCGCCCCGCGCCTCGTGTGCAGAGCAACATCCGTATAGGGGGAAATAAACCTGCTATCCTGGGGCGTAGAGTTGCGAATATATTCATAAGCCTTTATCAGTGGGGGGGATAGTTTCCTGACTTGGTAGACATATAATGTGCCTATTAACATCTGCAGGACGCAAAAGGAAAATATTATTTTCTTTAACTTCTCCTTTTTTAAGGTGACCAACCCCTTGGCAGCTAGAATAGCTAGCATGGGAAATATAGGGGCTAGGTAACGGATAGAAAAATTAGTGTTAATAATATTGTGCAGGTTCTCCACAGCTTCTCTTAGAGAATAACCCTTTAAGTATATCCCAATTATTACCAAAGGGAAGAGCAGAGAGTAGCTTAGTATAACCGCAACAGGTATGGCGTCCTTTTGACAGTACTGCCTCCGTAGTAGATAGAGCCCTAGACATAGGTACATAACAATACCTGGATACTTGAGTATGTTAGAAGGGTAATAGGCAATGCTCTCTGGATGAATAAAAGTTACTGGTACATTGTTAAGGTAAGAAGGCACAAGAGAAGAACTCGGGGTGAGGATAGTATTAAAATGGGTATATCGGAAGTAGAGGTCTGGAAGGTTTATCAACACAGCTGGCAGGATAAAAACCGATAAACTCTTACAGGCCTCCTTTAAAAAAGAGATGGCTGTTAATTCCTTTAGAGAGCGGATTTCTTTCATGGAATAGAGGAGACAAAAAAGCAGGGAAGGCATAAAGAGGTAGGCGTTCCTTTTTGTAAGGATCATCAGTCCCAATACTATCCCTGCCAGAAGATGTCTTCTCTTTACCAATAGGAGGAGGCATACCAGGCTGAGGGATACCAGGGGTACGTCTGTATAAAGAATTATACTGTAAGCGGCTATCATTGGCATTGTTGCCACCAGGAAGCCGCTGTAAAGCCCTACCTGCTTATCGTAAAGGGTTCTGGCCAGAAGGTAAGTGGATAGAACTAGTAGTATGTACCAGCCTACCTGATAAAGTTGCGCCAGCACAGCCGACCTTGCTCCCCACAACCACCATGTACCTGCCAGGAGGCTATGCCAAAGTATCTCACCACCTACTGGTCTTTCGGCCAGGGGAGAGGTGTAAATGTTAGGATAGTAAACGGGTCGGCCCCTGGTCTCGTAAATAGTAGAGGCGAGGATATAGTGGGTGGGTTCATCTCCTAGGTGCACATCCGACCTCGCCCCCAGCAAAAGTATCCACACTCCCCCTAAGAGGGCTATCAGGAGTACTCCCTTTGTTTCTCTGGATGTTTCCTCCAGGGCCCTACTGAGCAACACTATCCTTCCTCCTGTCTACGGAGACGTAAGTGGGTTCAACTGCCCATATTGAGACAGCTTCGCTATCAAATATACATTTCAAGAAACTAAAGCTCTGCAGTTTATTTACGAAGCTCTTGGGGTATTTGCCAATATTCTTTGTCACGGAATCGTCCCATATATCACTTTTGAGGATAAAAAGGTGGGTGATTCTATAGGCCTTAAGGATTTCAAAAGCCTCATTATCCTTGGCTTCCCAGAAGAGGTAAGGGAGGTATTGCATAGTGCCATCACTACTCCACATTACCTTTCGCCCAGAATGTATTACTATATCTGTATTAGTGGTAAGTATACTGCTGTCTTTTGGCGTGTTAATACGGATAAACTCATAGGCTTCCTTGATAGGAGGTGCAAGACGCCGAGAGTTATAAACGTACAGGGTAGAAATAAACATCTGTAGGATGCAAAGGCTTATAAGAGCCTTTTTCCAGGATATATTCTCCAGGCTTACAAATCCACCAGAGGCTAATATGGCTACCAGGGGAAAGACAGGCCCAACATACCGGAAAGACAGGCTGGTATTGAATATATTGTGTATATTTGCAATAGCTATCTCAAGAGACTGGTCTTTAAGGTACACCACAAAGGGAACCAGGGGAAGGATGAGGATATAGCCCAAGATTGCTAACGCCATAGGGAAATCCTTGATGTTATATTGTCTGCGCAGTAAATAGAGTCCAAGGCATATATAGAGGGCTATACCAGGGTATTTGATAAAATTCTCAGGGTATATAACAAAATTCTCTGGATGAATAAAGGGTGCGGATAAAGTAGGATATCCTGGTGTTCCTAGTGTGTTGGGCATCATCAGCGCCTGCGCTTTGCTATAAAAAAGGGCACCGTGAAAT
>JAUQZZ010000093.1 GCA_030586765.1 Candidatus Brocadiales bacterium
ATCTCCATGCATATATTTAACATCCTTTATTATGCATGTCAAGAGGATTCCTATTATGGGCGTCCCTGACCGCTCAAAACTCCTGACAGAAAAGAAGAACCCCAGGACCAAGGACATAGACACCAAAGGCGCCCTGGAGATAGTGGACATTATTAATCAGGAAGACAGGCGTGTGGCCCTGGCCGTAAGAAAAGAGCGCAAGAATATTGCCAGGGCAATAGACCTTATTGTAGAGGCCTTTGGCAGGGGAGGCCGCCTCTTTTATATAGGGGCAGGAACCAGCGGCCGATTGGGGATACTGGATGCCTCAGAGATGCCCCCCACCTTTGGCACACCACCAGAACTGGTAAGGGGTATTATTGCAGGGGGCAAGGAGGCGGTCTTCCGCTCCGTAGAAGGGGCAGAGGACAGCCGACAGGGGGGACTACTGGCCATCACCACAGTTGGCGTAAAGGCAGGGGATGTGGTAGTGGGCGTTGCTACGGGCGGCACCACCCCCTTTGTCCAGTCTGCCCTGAGGCGGGCTAGAAAACTAAAGGCCAGGACCATATTCCTCACTTCAAACCCCGATACAGACCCTGAGGTGCCTGTGGACGTAGTCATAAGGCCTGTGACAGGCCCAGAGGTCGTCACAGGCTCCACACGCATGAAAGCAGGAACCGCCACAAAGCTCGTCCTCAACACCCTTACTACCGCTGCCATGATAAAGACAGGCAGGGTCTACGGAAACCTCATGGTAGACCTGAAGGCCACCAACAATAAACTCGCCGACAGGGCAGAGCGCATCATCGTGGAACTCACAGGGCTCTCCAGACAGGCCTCAAGAAACCTCCTGAAGAAGGCCCAGGGCAGGGCCAAGACGGCCATAGTTATGCACCTCCTGGGCCTTGGATACAAAGAGGCACAGGGTCGCCTCCACCTTTACGGAGGCTCCTTACGAAGGGTCCTGGAGACAAACTCTTGACAAAAGCTCAAATTAATTTACTATAAAGGTATATGTTTTTCTCTGTTTGTTAACTTCTCGACTTCATAGTGCGATATATCTATGTCCCTTTCTCGTTATAAGACCTCCAGGTTTATTTATATCGTTATCCTTCTTTTTGGCCTCTTATCCTTCGTCCTCATCCAACCCTCCAGTGCCTTATTCATGGATTGGTACAGTGGGGACAAGGTCTTCAAATATCGGCTCACCGGGACGGTTATCTCTTACATAGACCGATTCTACGTAGAGCCAGAGAGGCTTCATCCCCAGCACATGCTCCTGGAGGCCCTGGCCTGGACGGAGAAGTTGCTGCCGGAGGTGCTGGTAGAGACCTCAGAGTCCTCCAATGCCCTGGAGATAGTGGTGGGGGAATCTAAAAAGAAGTTAGACACCTCTAGAATCCAGAACGTGGACGACTGTCTGACCCTCTTAAAGGACTCCCTACTCTTCGTCCAGACAAACCTGCAGGAGACCGATGGCGTTAAGCCCAACGAGATAGAGTATGCAGCAATAAATGGGCTGTTGAGTGACCTGGACCCCCACTCTATCCTCCTCCCCCCAAAGGAGTATAAGGAATTCAGGATTGGCACCTCAGGGAGATTTGGCGGGCTGGGAATGGTGGTAGGAATAAGAGAGATGGTCCTAACCGTTATATCTCCTATAGAAGGCACTCCTGCTTATAGGGCCGGGCTCAAGACCGGGGATAAGATTATGGAGATTGATGGGGAGTCCACGGTAAATATGTCCCTTTACGAGGCAGTGAGTAAATTAAGGGGAGAACCAGACACAAAGGTCACTCTACTGGTTATACGGGGAAAGTCGTCAGAGCCCAGTCTGGTTACCTTGAAGAGAGAGATAATCGCCCTGCCCAGTGTGGTATCTCAGGTGGTGGAGGGAGGTTTTTGTTATCTAAAGGTCAGAAACTTTCAGGAAGACACTGTAGATGATTTAGACAGGCATCTCCAGCACCTGCAAAAGGAAACCAGTGACCTGCGGGGCCTGGTCCTTGACCTCAGAAACAACTCTGGGGGGCTCCTGGACCAGGCCGTTGGCGTCTCAGACAGATTCCTCACGGAGGGAATAATTGTAGTCACCGCAGGTCCGGGAAAGAGACACCGTGAGATACAAAGGGCCCAGGAATCCGAGAGGGATATAACAGACTGCCCCTTGGTAGTGATAATAGATGCAGGCAGTGCCTCTGGCTCAGAGATAGTGGCAGGGGCCCTTAAGGAAAATAACAGGGCCGTAATCATAGGGGACAGGAGTTTCGGAAAGGGCACCGTTCAGCAGCTTATAGACATGGCCGATGGCTCTGCCCTAAAGCTCACCGTGGCTAAATACCTCACCCCCCTCTACAGAGACATCCAGACCAAAGGTATAACCCCCGACATCTCTCTGGTGCCTGTAGTGATAGGTGCGGATACCATCCAACTCCTCAAGGGTAACTCTGGCGTCCTGCGGGAGGCAGATATGCAGGGGCATCTCCATGGAGAGCCCAGCCTGCTAGAGGAGCCCCTGGAAACCCTGAAATACCTCTCAGCTCCAGAAGGAACCTCTGAGAAGGAAGAGGAAGAGGACCCCTATAAGCCTCAAGACCTTTCCAAAGATTACCAGGTACAATTAGCCCTCCAGTTCCTCAAGGGCACCTTGCTTCCCAGTAGGGAGGGTATGCTGGAAGAACTCCGCCCCCTGCTGGGGGAGATAAAGAGGACAGAGGAACAAAAGATATCAGAGGCCCTGGGGAAGGTGGAAATAGATTGGTCAGAAGGAAAGGACCTGGCCCTACCAAAACCTGTGGCTACCTTGTCCTTTGACCCTCCAGGGGAAAAGATAAAGGCTGGTGAAACCCTCACCATCACCCTCACCCTGAGCAATAGAGGGGAAGGTGCCTTATATAGGATGTACGCCATCTCTGAGTCAAAAAACCCCTTCCTGGATAAGCTGGAATTTCCTTTGGGAAAGGTAGAGAAGGGGGCATCCAAGAGTTACTCCCAGAAGGTAACTATACCACAAAACATGCTGGATAGAACCGATGAATTTATTGTTAAGTTCAGCGAACTGAACGGCAACATCCCCAGGGATATCCACAGCAGCCTTAGGGTGGAGGCCCTACCTAGGCCCCAGTTTGCCTACTCATATCAGATAGTAGAAAGCGATACGGATGGCCTCCAACCCAACGACGACGGTCTTGTACAGAGGGGCGAAGTCATCGAACTGCTGGTCAGCGTTAAAAATATCGGGGAGGGAAAGAGTACCAAGAACGTAGTCACCCTGAGAAACCTGAGTCATAAAGAGGTCTTTGTTGAAGCAGGCAGTAAAGAGTTGGGGGAACTAGCGCCAGGAGAGACAAAGACCGTATCCCTGCGTCTTCACGTAAGGGAGTCATTGCCAGTAAATGAATTCACCATGGACCTGGTGATAACGGATATGACCTTTGGCATCTATCTTACCGACAAGCTCACCTTCCCCATAATGGACCCCAGGGTTTCCCCGCCCCTGGTAGAGGTCTCCAAAGGTCTCCAGACGACCCGGGGGGATACCTTTATTTATGGAGGTAGGTCCACAGACAGCCCTGCGATGGTCTCCCTAAGAAAGGGTACTACCCTGAAGGCAGATGGTTGGGTGCCCAGTTGGTATCGAGTAAGACTCCCTAACGGTGGTAGAGGTTGGGTGCCTGCCAGGGACGTGGCAGAGACCACGGTAGAAAAGGAGAGTGCCCTTGAGCTTTACGTCCAGCGCATGCCCCCTATCATTGAATTTAAGGCCCCTGTATCCCCAGTAAGTTCGGGGCGGACTGTATTTTCTGGCACAGTAAGAGACGACCGTCTAACAAAATACCTCTATATAATGGTAAATAACGATAAGGTCTACTTCAAAGGTCAGAAGAAGGGCGGCAAGGACAGGGAACTAGAATTCACCGCAGAACTACCTCTCAAAGAAGGACCCAACACTGTGGCAGTAGTAGCCAAGGATGATACTAACCTTACCAGCTCAAAGGGCTTTGTCGTTAGTGCCAGGCCCGCCCTGGTGAAGGGGGAAGTATCTGAATCAAAATAGTCACCTCTGCAAAACCCCTGTGGGTACCGCAGGCCCTGAACTTGATTCAGGGAAGCCTTGCGGCACCCCGCTATGCAGTCCAGTCCACCTTAGGCGGACACTCCTTCCCCAATAAATGTAGTGGCAGAGTTCACTCTGCTTTTTAAGCCGAGCAAGCTCGGCCACTACAATCCTGCGGGGAAGGGTGGTAGACAACGACCTTTATGGTCGTTGATATCTTCAACGAAGTGAAACTTCGTTGTCTACCGCTTTTGCAGAGGTCCCTCTGTCATAATAAAACCTCCTTTAAAGGGATTTACTCCACCAATTTCCTGTAATAATCCTTATTGAGTTCTTGATATTTTTCTGGGAGGCCCTGCTTCATGGCATCGAGGATGTCCTGTCTGAACTCCTTGGGCACCCTGTAGGCCTCTTCGGAGGGTATCTCCACCTCTCCAGTAGAGAACCCCCTGCCCTCTTCACCGAAGGCCTCTCGATAGCGCATCACATAGCGAGGCATGGGGATGCCTGTGGACATCATCCCCTTGGCCACCCTCTCCACGGCCTCACTGAGGCCCTTTTTTGCCTGGGATAGTCTATAAAGGGACTCCCTCTCCTCCACCATGGCCCCTGGGCCATCCTCTTCTCCCAGCTTCTCCTCTGCCTTGCCCATGAAGTCCCTGGCCTCCCCTAGTTTCTCCCCGGCCTCAGAACCCATGGAGGGATTCTCCTGGGAGAGTTTATCCAGGGCCTGGGATAGGTCCTGGGCATCTTCCTCTAGCTTACCCTGACGTTTCGCCATCTGCTGGAACTTCTCCTTATCCTCCTGGGTAAGACCCTTCTTCTTCATCTCCTCAAAGGCGCTGGCCAGGGACTCCAGGTCCTTCACCATCTCTTCGTTAAGTCCCTTGGCGCCGGAAAGCCTGTCTGTGGCCTCCTCCTTCAATTCCTTGGCCTCACCACTGGGAGACCTGCCCAGGGAACTCATATCCACCTGGGAGTCCCAGTAGCCCAGGTCCCTTAAGGCATCTTTAGCCATCTCAAGGGACTCATGGAAGTCCTCCCCCTCCAGCATCTCTCCCAGTTGGGAGAGTTTATCCTTTAGCTCGGGCAGGTTCTTTGATATAGCCCCGTAGGTATCCAGGAGGGGGTCCCTACTCCTTGCCCTATTCAGTTCTCCCATCTTCTTACTGAGCTCCATCATCTCTTCGTTGCTAAAGCCCTGCTCCCCTGGGGCACCGAAGGAAAAGGGGCTACGCATAAGTTCATTCCTTTTTTTAAGGAGCTTCGAGACCTCTTTTTCCTTGCTGGAATAATCCTTCAGGGTGGGGTCCTCCTTGAGGAGTTTCTCCAATTCTGAGAGCTCTTTCTCCATCCCATGGAGCCTGTCCAACTGCTTCTGGAAGAATTCACCCAGGGCCTGGTCCATCTTTTGAAAGGTCCTGGACTGTACGTCCTTTTTAAGTTCCTCTGTGTCCTGGGCCAACTGTTTCTCCCCATCTTCCAGCTCCCCAAGCTGCTCTTCGAGGTGATGCATCTCCTTGAGGGTCTTGGAATAGGTGGAATCAGCATACTGCTGGGCGTTCTGGCCCATCTGAGCCATCATCTTTCCCAGGGAACCCATGGCCCGCAGGGCCGCCTGAAGGGCCCCCTGGAGGTCACCCTTGGCCAGGGCATCACGCATCTCCTCCATGTCTTTGTCTATCTCAAACTCTCCCAGGCTCTTTATGGCCTCCAGGTTCAGGAATTCATCCCCCCAGCGGCTGGACATCTTTGAGAGCTTATCCATCATAGAATTTATCATGTCTTCCAGTTCCTGGACGGCCTTCCTTACCTTGTCTTCCAGTTCTGCCCCGGCGCCTTTCTTTAAATCATCTAGCAATCGGGTAAGTGTCCACTGGGAGTCCTCCAGGCGCCTGTTCATGTGAAGGAAGTCGTCCAGCCTCTGTTTCCTCAGGAGTTCCACCAGGAAGAGGATATCCCTCTCCAGCTCCGCTATCTCGCTATCCTGTAGACCCTGAATCTCTTCCAGGATGGTCTTGGACATGATGGAACGCCCTTTTACTGCGCTCTGGAGCCTATCCGTCTTCTTCTGGGAGAGTTCGGAGAGCCTTGAGCGCATATTTTCAAGACCGTAGTACACGGCATAATTGGCCAGGGCATCCTCCTCAAGACCTGGGAGCAGCCTGTCAAAGAGGCTCAGGAGGTTAAGCATCCTCTGCCTGAGGGCCTCCTGTTTCAGGAGCAATTCATCAGAGGAGGTAAGCTGTCGTGGTGGATTCACCAGTTCCTCTGCCAGGAGCTGTACCATCTCTTTTAGGAGGGTGTCCTGGAGGGAGAGGAGTTCGGAGTGCCTCTTCTCAGAGCTATATACCTCAAGGTATTGGGTCTTGGAACGAGCCACCTTAGGCCCGGATACTACATCGTTATCCACAGCCTCAAGATAGTAGGCCAGCTTCTCCCCCGGGGAGAGTTTCAATTCGGCCAGGTTCCAGTTAACGGAGTCCCTGTACTCCCTAATAGGCCCTACACCTTGTGCAGGTTCCCCAAAGCCCTTGAGATTCTTATCCCCAGGCCTTCCCTCGACAACCAGTCTTATCTCCTTCAGCCCAAAGTCGTCCTGGGCCCCGTAATCCAATCTCACCACATCCCTCTCATTCACCACCGTATTGTCCTTTGGGGAGAGGATCCACACATCAGGGTACTCATCTTTCTCGATGGTAATGGTGTGGGGGTCGGACTTCAGGGGCACTAGCCCCTTCTGGGCAGTAGTCTCAAAGCGGTAGCTCCCGCCTTCCAGGAGGACAAGTTTAACTTTCAGGGTGTTTGGGCCCTCTAACTGCATAAGCACCCTGGAGGCATCATTTATAATAAGGCTAGCAGAGGCCAGGGGGCGGTCACTCCTGGCTGTCATCTCTACCTCACTCCCCTTAAGGCCTTTTATATCACCTGGGGAACCTATGACAGTCCTGGGGTCTAGCCCTGTGTACACAGGAAACCTGTAGGTAAGGGTTATATCCCCGATGACAGGAGGAGTTATGTCCACCACAGGTGTTGCCTGGGGATTCAACAAGAGATTATACCTGTCTGAGAAATACCCAGGGTATAGCCCTATAAGAACCGCAAAAAGTAGGGCAGCGGCACCAAAGGCCTTTGACTTCTTCCAGAGCCCTTGTCTCTCTACCACCTCCCTGAGCCTTAGACCCTCCAGTCTCGAGGCCGTGTCTCTAAAGAGTAAGGTAATGAGTTCGTGGGAGTACAGCCCGACCCTCTGGGGATTAGACAAATCCCTTCCCAACTGCAGGGAATTTATCAGGGAGTCCTTAAGCCCAGGGACACGTCCCTCCACAAAGAGCGCCAGGCGGTCCTCCGACCACAGGGGAAGAAGTGGGAGTAATACATAGCGGTAGAACACATAGCCCAGGGCTATAAGGCTGAGGCTAAGATAAACCTCTCTGCCGTAGCTAAGAGAGGAAAATTCCTCTGCCAGGAAAAGGGCTGCTAAAAGTAGAGCGATGGATACGGCCCCTAAAAGGGCAAGGCCTTCCAGGGAGTATACCCATAGGGCCTCCTTCCAAACAGTCCTCAGGGTCTCCTTTATTTTTGAGTAATAAACATCCATTTTAAGTCTTTTACTGAAAAGGACATCAATATCTAACTTACGATTTTTCTCTTTTTTTGTCAATTTATTTTAAGGCAGTTGCCTTGCACCAAGGTTAAAAATATAGAATTTAAGCTTGACAAAAAGGAATAAAATCTGGTAAATACTAAGTTGTCCAAATTGGGGGAAAAGACCTTTTCCTGTTAGCGTCCCTGGTGGGGG
>JAUQZZ010000094.1 GCA_030586765.1 Candidatus Brocadiales bacterium
GTCTATATCTCGGGCAAATATGGCCTCTATGACAGAAGGGCCTGCGTTGAAGAGCTTGGTCTCTATTTTGACGCCTTCCCCCAGGGACCTCTGGAAGTACCCCATAGCCAGGCCCACAAGGGGTTGGGCATGGGTCACGTTGGGAAAGAACCCTACCCTTATGGACTTCTCTTCCTTCGCTAAGAGGGTGCCAGGGCATAAAAGAAGGATAACGGACAATGAAATAATTCTGGCAAAGTTGGACATGCGATTGCCTCCGCTAATGTTCCTCTGCCAGGAGTCCCCAGCGCCTCTTGATTCCCCTCTCCACTACCGCAAAAATAAGGTGGTCCACCAGCAGGCCAATGGCCACAATAACCACCATCACAGCAAAGATGAGGCTCATATCATTGAGGTCCCTTCCCAGTTGGAGGAGATACCCCAGGCCGAGGTTTACATAGAGGAGTTCTCCTGCCATTAAAGACCTCCAGGCAAAGCTCCACCCCAGCTTCATCCCTGTGACAATAGCAGGGAGGGTGCCGGGGAGGATTACCTCCCAATAAAAGCGCCAGCCCTTAATCCCAAGAATCTTGGCGTTCTTTATAAAGAGAGGTGGTATCTGTTTCACCCCTGCCTCTGTGGAGATGGTGATGGAGAGAAAGGAGCCCATGAAGACTACAAAAATTATAGCCCCCTGGTTTAGTCCAAACCAGAGGATGGCCGCTGGTAGCCAGCAGATACTAGGGAGGGCCTGGAGGCCAAGCACTGCTGAGCCAACGGATTGCTCTAGATACCTCACCCTTCCCAAAAGAAGGCCCAGGGCAACCCCAAGGACTACCGATATGGAGTATCCTATGATAAGCCTCTCCATACTTATCCCGATGCCAATGAGGAGGCTTTTATCCTCAAATCCCCTGTAGAGTGTCTGGGCAACGGACACAGGAGATGGGAAGATATAGGGGGGCCAGAGCTCAAGCAGGCATAATAGCTCCCAAAGGCCCACCACCCCTGCATAAAACCCGAACTTTACCAGGTAATTTTTCCAGGGAATGGGCTTCTTTGGGTGGGCTATTGCTGGCCCTGAACCTTTCTGGTTCGGGGCCGGCTCTTTTTTAGGTAAAGTCCTCTTGTTAGGAACCAAGTCCTACCCTCCTTGTTAAGTACACGTGGCCTGCGTGCTAACTAAAGTGGACCCGCACGCCGAATATGCTCCTCTAGAGCGTTATTATTTTGAATAACACTACCTGGAGTGCCTCCTACGCACTTCACCTCACACTCCGTGCAGGAGCCCTCGTCCAGCTCTTCCCTCATTACCTTCTCTATCTCACCCCTGAGTAATTCCATCATTTCTTTTGCCAGGGCGGCCACTTCTACGCTACCGTCATCGCGGGGCCTGGGCAGGTCTATTTTATATTCCTGCTTCATACGCCCGGGTCTGCTGGATAGGACGATTACCCTGTCCGCAAGGCACACAGCCTCTCTAAGATTGTGGGTCACAAAGAGGATGGTCTTGCCTGTCTTTTCCCATATGCTCTGTAGTTCGTAGTGGAGTATCCACCGTGTCTGTGCGTCAAGGGCTGTAAAGGGCTCGTCCATGAGTAGAATTTCTGGGTCCATTGCCAGAGACCTGGCCAAGGCCACCCTCTGCCTCATGCCCCCTGAGAGTTCATGAGGGTAGGCATCTGCGAATCTGGAAAGATGAACAAGCCTGAGGAAGTCCATTGCCTTTGCCCTTCTGACCTCTTTAGAAAGACCCCTGCTCTTCAGACCTATCTCAATATTCTTGCGGGCGGTGAGCCATGGAAAGAGTACAGACTCCTGGAACATCACTATACGGTCCATCCCCGGGCCTTTCACCCTCCTGCCATCGCAGAGGACGTCCCCGCAACCGGCCCTCTCTAGCCCAGCAACAATATTAAGAAGGGTAGTCTTACCGCACCCTGTAGGCCCTACAATACAGACGAACTCCCCCTGCCTTACATCAAAGTTTATGTCCTGGAGGGCCAGGGTGGTATTGCCATTGGCAGACCTGAAGAGCTTGCTCACCCCTTTTAAACGGAGCTTTGTGGGTCTAGCCAAAGAAGGTTTGTTTGCAGAGTCAATGCCTCTATTCGCTTCTGCAAGGGTGCCCTTGGTCATTAGTGAACCTCCTTTACGATACATCTGGGGCTATAGCAGATGCCACAAGTGCAAGACAAGGTGGTCGGGTGTAAGCATCTACACCATTTCCAACTTTGTTACACATAAAGTCAAGAATCCATGCAAACAAAAACTAGATATAATACATTGCGGCCTCGTGGTTATGTCTTTCTTGCTCCATTAAATCCTTAAGCTTAACATTCTCAATACTTTCAAGCATGGAATCATACATCTTCTTCCACAAGTCCTTTATCACGCATGAGGCCTCTACCGGACAAAGGGGCGTAGGGGATAACCTCTCGTCTACACAGTCAGAGGGGGCGAGAGAGCCCTCAAAGGTCTCTATCACCTCCCTGACGCTGATATCCTTAGGGTCCCTGGCCAGACAATGCCCACCATTTGCACCCCTCTGGCTCATCACAAGTCCTGCATTCCTCAGACTCAACAGTATCCGCTCCAGGAAAGAGGCTGGGATGTTCCTGGAGCGGGCTATCTCCCTAGAAAGCACATAGCCCTCTCCATGCCTCTTCCCTAGTTCCAAGAGGGCCAGTATGGCGTATTCGGTCTTACTAGATAACCTCACAGCCTGGATTCCGCCTTTGTTGATAAAACCTTAGAAAAAGTAAATTGTTATTATAGCGAGACAAGACCTTTTGTCAAATAAATTTTTGCTGTTTGTTACAAGATATCTCTACCTAAATACTTACACAAGGAGGAGGGGGCGGACAGTGTAAACGCCATCCCTACAGACTCACTTAGAAAAGCAGAGTTAACTCTGCCACTACAAAAAGAAACCCACCGAGACACGAAGGGGAATAAAATACGCCTTGAGGCCAATCTACCTTCGGCATGACTGTCCCTATCCTTCACTACGTTTGGGAAGAGGCATCTTGCCCCTGAGTAGGGGCATATTACAATACGCCCCTACTTTACCAGACAGAAAGCTCTCCTACTATCTCTTCTACCAGGTCTTTTATGGTTACTATGCCCACGGCCCTGCCATCGCCATCGGTGACGATGCCCATACGCTGTTTGGCATGTCTTAGCCTGAGGAGGGCATCGTCCACAGGGAGGTCAGCCTCTAAATAGGTTGCTGGCCTTACAAAGGACCTCACCTCATCTTTACCCTCCCTGAGGAAATCCAGGAGGGTAACTATACCCACCACCTTTGACCTATCCCTCTCGTAAATAGGGACACGGGAGAATTTCTTTTCCCTGGCCAGGTCCTTAAGGGTCTCTGGGCCTACGGTATCTGGGGCCATAGTGGCCACCTCCAGGGGTATCATAACCTTCTTTACGGGGATATTGCCCAGGGCCATGATGTTTCTGGCCATCATATTCTGATAGAGAGATACAGCACCGCCCTCTGTGCCTTCCTCCAGGAGTAAGCTCAGGCGCTGAGGGTGGAAGAAGGGACTCTCCCTTACCTCTACCCCTTTTAAGAGGAGTCGGGGTAGCCTGCTTATCCCCTTAAGGAGGATTACCAAGGGATAAAAGAGCATAGAGGATACCTGGGTAGCGGGTACCACCTTATAGAGGAGGCTGTCGGCCTGCCTCTGGGCGATGCTTTTTGGTATTATATCGCAGAAAATCATAAGGAAGGGGGCCAGAATCAGGGTAGTAACCAGTTCTGCCTCCAGATGGGGCAGATTCTTCTCTATGGTATAGGTGAAGGCCGCCGTGGCTATGTAATTGGCGATATTATTGCCTATAAGTATGGTGCAGAGGAGCCCCTGGGGGTCGTCCAGGAGGCGGCTGATAGTCTTTGCCGTCCACCACCCCCTTTCCTGCCGGTAGCGCAGGCGGATGCGGTTGAGGCAATAAAATCCTGTCTCCGTAGCTGAATACAAAAAAGAGAAAATTAACGCCAGTGCCAGAGGTATATAAGTCAACATATCTATCTCTATACAAATTCAACCATGAGCCTAGTGATGCGCCTGTTTTTGACCTCTTCCACGGCAAAAACTATGTTCTGAAACTGGGCCTTATCTCCCCTCTGGGGGATATGGCCCAGGAGGGAGACCACAAAGCCGCCGATGGTGTCAGCAGCCACTGGCTCCAGTTCTACGCCAAAGGTCTCACACCAGTTCCTCAGGCTCAGGTGGCCGTGGACCATGTAGCGGTTGCCCCCCAGTTTTTTAATGGTCTCCTCGTAACGCTCCGTCTCGTCCTGTATCTCACCCACTACCTCTTCCAGGATATCCTCCAGGGTTATCAGGCCTGCCGTGCCCCCATATTCGTCGGCTACTATAGCCATCTGCTGGTGCTCCTTGCGGAATTCCCTGAGAAGGCTCTCAATAGTCATAGTCTCTGGCACAAAGGGTATGGGCTTCACCACCTCTCTGAGGGAGACCCTGGGGTTGAGGAAGACGTCCTTAGCATAAACCGCCCCCAGGATATTATCGCTGGTCCCTTCATACACGGGTATCTTTTTATAGTTGGTCTTGCGGGCAAGGCTCAGGAAATCCTCCACAGGACGGGATATATCAAAAAAGGTAACATCTACCCTGGGTACCATAACATCCTTAACCTTCATCCTCCCAAAATCCAGCACGGCATGGATCATAGTCCGCTCCACAGGCTCCACCACCCCATGCCTCTCACTGAGGGCCAGCATGAACTTCAGCTCTTCCATGGTAATATAGGGCTCTACAGGGCCCCTCTTACCAAAGAGCCGTACCAGCCCGTCCACCAACCAGGTAATGGGCACCCTGACAGGCCAGAGGAGCTTTTCTAGCCCGTAGATGGGCAAGGCTATGTAGCGGGAAAAATGCTCAGGAATCCTGACAGCAACACTCTTAGGTAGCACCTCCCCAAATACGACAACCATAAGGAGGCCACCAAAGCCCACCAGTCCTGCCCAGAAAGGCCCACTGGTGTCATCGGCCCTCAAGACCTCCTGGGAAATACCGTAGGAAAGGCTGAAGAAGGCCACATTTACCACGTTGTTTGCTAGAAGGATGGTTATGAGGAGTCTCTTGGGAGAGCTTACCAGCCGTGCTATCATCTTCCCGACTTGACTGCCCTCGGCATCAAGCCTCTTAACATCCTCCCTGGTCAAGGAGAAAAGGGCCGTCTCAGAGGAAGAAAAGAGGGCAGAAAGGCACAACAGTACCCCCATAAGGGAAAATACCCATATCCATTCCATTAAGATAAATCCACTAACTTCTGGCACCTACTGTACCTCCGTCTAAGGGGTGCCTACCTTGGAAGAAGGCAGGCTCCAAGGTGGTTTAAAAGATAAAATTACTTCCTTTTGAAGATTCAAGATATGTAGCGTTGGTGTGGGAAGAACCTCTCCATTTCAGATTCAGACCCATTATAGCAGTAGGTCTTCTAGATTGTCAACGGGCAAAAGCCCTCTTGCCTGCCGGCTCACGCCCTAATCCTAGGAACTGCCATGGAAGCCTGATGCCGCCATTGTCACCCTGAGCGTAGCGAAGGGTCTCGCCTTTGCTAGAGATTCTTCGCTTCGCTCAGAATGACAGGAAAAGGGGCTTTCCACTGATGTCCGAACCTGCGTCCAGAGTTCAGCTTAAAGGATTTGACAGTGCCTGGATTATTTGTTAAACTATCCTTCAAGCCGTAGGGGCAGACCCACGTGTCTGCCCAAAGAAATCAACCAAAAGGGCGAACACGCAGGTTCGCCCCTACACAGCCCTCAGGTGCTCTGCCACCTGGGTCTGTAAAGGGCCTTTTGCATAGGGTGTAGAGATGGTCTTATCCAGGATAGCCAATGAGTTAAAACCCTCTGGGACCATAGGGGTTAGTACCAAGATAAACCAGATGGCCGCGGCGGGTATTAGCGTTGTTGGCTTCGGCATGGGCGAGCCCGATTTCGATACCCCAGATAATATAAAAAAGGCAGCAATACGGGCTATAGAGGAAGGCTTTACAAAATACACACCCACCGCAGGCATTCCAGAGCTTAAAGAGGCTATCTGTGAAAAGCTCTGGCAGGACAATGGTCTAAGATACAACCCCTCCCAGGTGGTGGTGTCCGCAGGTGCCAAGCAGTCCATCCACAACCTCACCCTGATCCTCTGCGATAAGGGAGACGAGGTTATCATACCTGCGCCTTACTGGGTGAGTTATCCTGAGCAGGTAAAAATGGCAGGCGCCAGACCGGCATTCATCCATACCACAGAGGAAACAGATTTTAAGGTCACCCCGGAGGCCCTAAAGAAGGCTATCACTTCCAGAACCCGACTCCTCATCATCAACAGCCCTAGCAACCCGGCAGGGGTGGTATACACGGAATCCGAACTCAGGGAGCTGGTAGAGGTGGCTATAGCCAGGGGACTGTATGTTATATCTGACGAGATTTATGAAAAGATTACCTACTACGGGCTGCACCACTGTAGCCCTGCCTCCCTGGATGAGGGGTTTATGGAAAAGATAATCACTGTTAACGGCTTCTCCAAGTCCTACGCCATGACGGGCTGGAGATTGGGCTATGCGGCTGGACCTGAGGAGATAATTAGAGCGGCAGTTAAGGTTCAGGACCATACCACTAGCTGTCCCAGCTCTATCGCCCAGAAGGCTGGGATAGAGGCCCTAAAGGGAGACCAGGGCTTCATAAACTCCTGGCTGGAGGAGTATGACAGGAGGAGACTGTATATAGTAGAAAGACTAAACCGCATAGAAGGCATATCCTGCCTCTTACCAAAGGGTGCCTTTTACGTATTTCCTAACATCTCGAGGCTTTACCAGGGCAAGCTGGCAGGCAACAACATAAGCAACTCCACGGAGTTGGTGGAACTCCTCATTGAGAAGGCTGGGGTGGCCTTTGTCCCTGGGGTATGTTTTGGCTCAGAGGACCATGTGCGCATATCCTTTGCCACAGAGATGTCCCAGATAGAAGAAGGCATGGACAGGCTAGAGAGGTTTCTATCTTCCTAGAGGCATGGATAGTTTTAAGGATACGCCTTAATTTACCCCTCCCTGGATGGGAGGGGTAAGGGGAGGGTGGCTATTTAACACCCCCACCCTGCCCTCCCCCATCAAGGGGGAGGAGAGTATAGTGCTGGACTGCACAGAGACCTAATATGGACAGTTATAGGGGCAAATTGATAGGGGTAGGGTTGGGCTGGTTGGCGGGAGGGCTAATGGGCACTATCCTGGGCGCTACCCTGGGGCACTGGTTTGATAAAGAAGAGGCCCCTCCAGAAGACCCCTACTCCGTCTTGGGACTAGAGAGGTCTGCCTCCATGGAGGAGATAAAGAAACGCTACTTAGAACTCTCTTCCAAGTATCATCCTGACAAGGTATCGCATCTTGGGGAAGAGTTGATAGATTTTGCTAGACATAAGTTTGTGGAGATAGACAAATCCTACCAGACCATCCGAAAAGAAAGGGGCCTTTAGATGTGGACCTGCTCGTGCGGTGCCGATAACGAAGAAGAGGCCTTTGCCTGCACCTCTTGCGGCAACATGAAAATATCGCCTGAGACCTCTACAAAACCTTACTCCCATACCCCTACACCCCGGGAAGAAGAATTCCCCACTTCTGCCCATGAAGAGATGGAAAAGACCTATGAAACCCTCCTCTTCGAGGAGAAAGAGGCTGGAAAGGGCACCGCCAGGAAGGTGTTAAGGATTATGATAGTGAGCATCATGGGCATAGCACTAGCCCTCATTGCCCTCTTTTCTGTTATTCAGATAAGTGGTATTAAAGATACCAGTTTCCCGGACTATATAAGCCAGTGCATTGG
>JAUQZZ010000095.1 GCA_030586765.1 Candidatus Brocadiales bacterium
GCTAAGGACACAGAGCTTACCACCGCTCGAACCCAGGCAGCCATGGTCAAGAAGTTGGAAAAGGAGATAGCAGAGCTGGAGAAACAACTTGGCATATTCAGGGCCAAAACAGCCTCCAGCGCGGAGATAATCCCCCTAATCAAGACCATAGAGGAAGAGGCCCAGAGACTGGACCTGAAGGTCCTGAATATGGCTACCACCGTCCAGGAACCTCTTCTTACACCCCCGCCTGGTTCACCCCCACCAGGCCAAAAGGGCCCAGGGGCCCAGGCGCAGGCGCCTACTCCAGGGCTAATGCCTGGCTATACGAAGGTTTCTTTTAACATCAACCTACAAGGTAAATATAAAAACCTGGAGGACTTCCTGAAGACCCTCCAGAACATAGCCACCTTCCTCACCGTTGAGGAAGTGACTATAAGAAGCGATGAAAATATATACCCTGAATTGACATCAAAGCTGGACATAAACGCCTATAGTAAAAAAGGAGGTGTTGTTGATGCTGTTCTCAGGGGGCTTTAAATATCTCCTCTGTGGGGCCGTTATAACCCTGGGCCTTTTGGGTGTCAGTGTCCCTGTCTGGGGCGAAGAGAAGGCCAGTGGCCGAAGCTCCCTGGAGGAGGAAAAATCGGGCCGAGACCCCTTTTCTCTCCCTGGAGGGGTAAAATTTCTAAAAAAAGAAAAGGGTGCAGATGTAGGGACCTCTTCTCTTTCCACGGAATGGAAAGAGGGGATGGTAGCTAGCCGTGTGGACGGCATCTTCCAGAGCGGTAAGAAGGCCATGGCCATCATCAATCATATGTGGGTAGAGGAAGGCGGTTTGGTAGGTGAAGAGCAGGTAGTAGAGATAAAACAGGATGAGGTAGTGTTGACTGGGAAAAATGGAGAAAAAAGGGTACTCCCTTTTAAGGGAGGTAAGATAGACCTAAAGGTTACTGAATGGGTCAAGCCAAAGGCTAAAGAGAAGAAGTGAAGAGCACTATTTTTGTGAGACCTCTGCAGAAGTCATCCTGCCAGGATAGGCGGGGCTTTCTAGCCCCGCTCAATGCGGCCCTGGAAAGTCGCAAGACCTGCCTCTGGCATGGGGCCGCCTATCCATCTTTATTATTTTTCAGAGGCTTCTTCGTGATAATTATTATTGCCTTCCTTGCAGGATGCGCTAAAGAGTTGAAGGATATGCCTGTTACGCAGGTGGCTCCTGAAAAGGTAGAGAAACCTCCTCCTATGGAGGAATTGCCTGTATCCCAGGTGGTGGAGGAGGCGAAGGAAAAGGAGAAGCTCTATAGCCTATCCGTGAGGGACCTGGATGTAAGGGATGTATTCTTTATCTTTAAAAAGGAACTGCCGGAATATAATATTGTGATGGACCCTGACGTCTCAGGCACAGTGGCTGTAGATTTTAAGGACCTCCCCCTGGATATGGCCTTAGAATACATCCTGGAGCCCTTAGGCCTGGAGTATACCATGGAAGAAAATATCCTTAGGGTCTCAAAGCCCAGGATAGAGACCCGCACCTTTGAATTTATCTACAGCACTTCTACCAGGACGGCCAAGGGCGCACTCATGGCCGTTACAGGGGGTGGCGGTGGTCCTTCGGGAGTAGTTCCTCCTGGAGGAGCCCTGGCGGGAGGAGCGGCTAGTGCTAGTTACGGTTCTGTTGATACCACTGATACCATGAACGTATGGGATGAGCTGGAGGCAGAAATAAAGAACCTTCTGTCCGATAAGGGGAAATTAAGTATAAATAGAAGGGTAGGCCACATAACTGTTACAGATTACCGTTCCAATCTGAAGAGGATAGAGGAGTTTATAGACTTCTTCAAGGTAGGGATAAAAAGACAGATACTCATCAGGGCAAAGGTCCTGGAGGTAACCCTCACCGAAGGGTCTGAATTCGGCATAGACTGGAATATAGTCCTGCGCAGATTTAGTTTCCTTGGCGCCAGGAAGGGGCAAATTGGAGGTGCTATAGAGGAGAGGGCTATGGGTCCTAATCTAGGCGGTAAGAAATCTAGGACCCAAGCACCCATCGCCTTCAAGGAGTCCTTTGCCCCAACCCTGGGCAGGCAGGTATTTCCTACTGCTGAACTCTTCCAGTTTGGCATCACCCACGAGAATTTTGACATGGTTGTCAGGGCCCTGGAGACCCAGGGAAAGGTTACAGTCCTTTCCGCCCCAGAGGTTTCTACCCTGAATGGCCAAAAGGCGATAATCCGCAGTGTGAGGGAGGACGCAGTCTTTCAGACTACTGTTACAACAACCTCAGCGGGTACTACAGAATCTACTACGGTTCAACCCTTTACCATTGGCGTATATCTGGACGTAATCCCTCACGTGGATTCAGAGGGAATGATTACTATGTCCATCCATCCCAGTGTGTCGTCCCTGGTCACTACCAGGGAGTTTAAAGGTGCCCGAAAGCCTATTATAGATACCCGTGAAACCGACACTATAGTCACTGTCAAGGAGGGAGAAACGGTTATTATAGCAGGCTTAATGCAGGATAGGATTCAGGTGGATATCTCTAAGGTTCCTCTTTTTGGGGATATTCCCTTCCTTGGAAAGGCCTTTCGTAGAGAGATAAAGAGTGCTCAGAAGTCTGAGTTGGTTGTGCTTCTTTCTCCCACTGTCGTGGGGCCTACGGCTAAGGACTTTGGCACTGCTAGACAAAAATACTGGATGCTAAAGAAACAATTTCCCAAGTAGTTCTCAAAAAGGAGGATAATGGACAAGTTCTTGGTTAGATTGAAGATATTTACTAGGCCTGCAGTATGTATCCTGATATTTATTGCAGGGATTTTCTACTTTAGTTGTAGTATGAGCGGCATTCTTGCTGCCCCTATAAAGGAGGAGAAGGCCTTTGATGCCCGCCCGTTAAGTACCAAGGCCCTTGAGGTAAAGAAGGCTGTATTACCAGAGAGAGGTTTTAACGGCAGCCCCCTTAAGGTGCCCACGGGCAAGACCCCCATATCCCAGGAGAAGGGTTTTGATAATAGAACACTGCTCAGGCTTAGCTATGTGGCAGAGGACCTTAGCCTTAAAAGAGAGTTTATTGCCCCGGAAGGGATAGCCCCCTCGATGCTCGTCTCGGGCAGCCTGCCCGAAGAGTCACTGAGAGAAAAAGGATTTGACTCTGGTGCCCTAGCACCCATGGCAAAAGCCAAGGGGGAGGAAGCTGGATATTTATTATCAGAACAAGAACCCAAGAAGGTGGCCTATAGTGAGAAGGAAAGGCTAAAAGAACTAGAAAAGGTCTTTGAAATTAGAGGCCCAGAAGCAGTTCCTCCTGAGAAAGAAAGGCTGGAAGAGACCTTGAAGGCAAAAGAACCGGTGCCGCCTCCAGAGAGACCTAGTGTGCCTACTGCCCCAGCCCGTGCTGAACTGCCTCCACCTGGCAAAGAGGCAATCTACCACTTTAATCTCGGGGTCTCCTACCAGAAGCAGGGTAATATCCGTAAGGCGATTGAAGAATATGAGAAGGTACTGGAATTAGACCCCTACAATGCCGAGGCCCACAATAATCTTGGGATTATCTACAAGGAAAAAGGCGACCTGGATAAGGCAGTAGAGCACTATCAGCTTGTTATCTCATTAAATCCAGGGATGGAGGAGGCCCGTAATAATCTGGGGGTGATACACTATCTACGAGGTAATCCCAGGGCGGCGGAGTTAGAATACGAGAAGGTCTTGAAGATTAATCCTGATAATCTAGTAGGTCGTATAAACCTGGGGATTGTATATAAGGCACAAAAACTGGAGCGAAAGGCCATAGATACCTTTGAGAAGGTCCTGGCTATGGACCCCTTCTATCCGGAGGCGCATTATAATCTGGCAATACTTTACGAAGAGCTGGGGCACCTGGAGAAGGCAATATGGTATTATAATAGGTTTATTGCCAATGCAGGCAATAGCTATCCAGAGGTAGTTAAGAAGGTGGCCAAGCGCATAGAGCAGCTAAAAGTAATCAGCGGAGAGGAATTAAGGGAGTATAAGGGAATAAAGTGATGGCTCAACAGACAGCTCAAAAGGAATCAAAAGTTACCCTGGCGGATATACTAGCAACTCGTGGAATAATAACCAAGGACCAGCTGAAGAAGTGCCAGGCAGAGCAGGAGAAGTCCAATGAATCCTTTGGGCAGGTCATCCTCAAGATGGGGCTAGCTAATAAGGAGTCTATTGCTAAGGCACTGGAGTCCTATTACAGCGTCCCCTATGTGGACCTGGATAACTACGTCATAGACATGAAGGTAATAAAGTTGGTACCCGAACGGCTGGCGCGCCAGTATAAGTTCTTACCCCTCTTCAAGATTACAAATACCTTAACTATAGCAATTGCTGACCCCAGGAATCTCTTCGGTATTGATGACATCAGAGATAAGCTAGGCTATGACATCGAAGTCACGGTATCTACAGAGGAACAGATAACCCAGGCCCTGGATAGGTGTTATGGGAGTACAGGGGGGGACCTGACTGGGCTTATAGACGAGATTGCCCATAAAGAGTTTGGTGGCATTGAGGAAGAAGAAGTTGAGGTAGAGAAGGCCAAGGAGGTGGACCTTGAAGCCGTCTCGGAAGCAATGCTGGAGCAGGCCCCGGTGGTAAAATTACTAAATATGGTCCTCCACCGTGCCATTAGAGAAGGGGTGAGCGACATTCACCTGCAGCCAGAAGAAGATGCTATGCTTGTCAGGTACAGGCTGGATGGAGTCTTGTATCAGGCCTCTGCCCTCCCCAAGACCCTCCGCGCGGCCTTAGTATCCAGGATAAAGGTACTCTCTGGGATGAATATTGCCGAGAACAGGGCACCACAAGATGGGCGCTTTAAAGTAAAGAAAGATGCCGGTGAGTACGACTTCCGCGTCTCCACCATGCCCACCATCTACGGTGAGACGGTGGTTATGCGTATCTTAGATAAGAGTTCCGCTGCTATGAAGCTGGAACAACTAGGGTTCTCACAAGATTCTCTTGATATATATCAAGGCCTTATAGAAAAACCCAATGGCGTTATCCTTATCACAGGGCCCACCGGCAGTGGAAAGACCACCACCCTTTATGCCTCTCTAAACAAGATTAACTCCCCGGATATAAATATCATGACTGTAGAGGACCCTGTGGAGTACCGCTTGAGGCTCATCCGCCAGACCCAGGTTAATGTCAAGGCAGGGGTCACCTTTGCCTCCGCTATGAGGACCATCCTCCGTCAGGACCCAGACGTAGTTATGATAGGAGAGATGAGGGATAGGGAGACGGCCGAGATAGCAGTTCAGGCCGCTATGACGGGCCACCTGGTCTTTAGTACCCTTCACACCAACGACGCACCAGGGGCAGTGAGCCGTTTGGTAGACATGGGTGTAGAGCCCTTTCTTATTGCATCCTCAGTGATAGGCGTTGTGGCACAAAGATTAATAAGGGCCAATTGCAAACGTTGCACTGAGACTTATGTCCCTGACGGAAGGCTGCTAAAGGACATAGGACTGCGAGACACAAAGAACATGACCTTCTCAAAGGGGAAGGGCTGTGACCATTGTAGGCAGTCAGGATACAAAGGTCGGGTGGGCCTTTACGAGATCCTTGTAGTAGATGATAAAATAAGAGACTTAGTAATAAATCGGGGTACTCCCCACGCCATCAGGACGTTAGCCAAAGAGACCCAGAATTTTAAGACGCTCATGGAGGATGGCATAGAGAAGGTGGCAAAGGGGTTGACCTCTGCGGAGGAGGTTCTTACAGCTACTTCTATAGCATAGGAGGAACACATGATTAGAGTTCTCTTAATCCTTCTTCTCTTTTCCTTTTTGTCACCACAGAAGGTCTTCTCCCAGGAAGAGATCAACTATCATAACACCTTGGCCCTCACTCTTGCTAAGAAGGAGATGCTGGATGAAGCCATCTCTGCGTGGAAGAAGGTTGTAGAGATAAATCCTTCCCTGGCTGTCCCTCACTATAACATTGGGCTGGCATATCACAAGAAGGGGATGTTAGAAGAGGCCATCTTAGAATATAAAAGGGCCATCGAACTAAGCGAGGGTTATACATTGGCTTATTACAATCTGGGCAACGCCTACTACCAGAAGGGATTATATGATCAGGCCCTTTCTCAGTGGCAGGGGGTTCTGGAGCTAGACCCAAAGGATGAGGATGCGAAGAAGAATATCCAGGTGGTCCAGGGCTTGTCAACGAGGCAGTCTCCTTCCACAGTACAGGCCTTGAAGGGCCAGCAGGAGGGGAAGCGTCCAGAGGTGGTGGCATCCACACCCCCTGGTGTATCTACCAATGCCCAGGAATACTTTAACATGGGTATTGAGAACCTTAAGGCCGGGAAGGTAGATGACGCAATAAAATCCCTTGAAAAGGTGGTAGAGATAGACCCAAGGTTTCCAAACGCCTACACGGAACTAGGTAGGGCTTACCACAAGAAGAACATGGTGTCTAAGGCCAGGGCGGCCTATCAAAGGGCCTTGGCACTAAACCCAAACGATAAAAAGGCTAGCACCCTACTTAATGTCTTGAAGTAATTTTACACCTTCTTTGTATTGCAAGGATGAAGAAACGTTTTTTGGTTCTAGTCATTGCTTTTTTCCTGAAGGGAACCCTCCTATGGGCTCAGGATCCCACTAACTACCGCAATAACCTTGGCCTTGCCTACGCCAGATATGGGCTCCTGGAAGAGGCTATTATGGAATGGAAAGGGGTTCTGAGACTTAATCCCCACTACCCTGAAACCCATTACAATCTTGGTCTTGCCTATTATCTGAAGGGTCAGTATGAGGATGCCCTTCAGGCATATAAAAAGGCTGTAGAGATAAGGACCGATTATATACAGGCCCATCATAATCTGGGAAACCTTTACTACAAGAAGACCCTTTACGACGATGCTATAGGGGAGTGGAAGGAGGTAATAAGGCTACTCCCTGGCGACTCCGAGACCTATTATAACCTGGGACTTGCCTATTATAAGAAAGGTCTTCTAGAGGATTCCGTCCACAATTTTAAAACCGCTATTGAATTCAGTCCTGACTTTCCTGAGGCGCACCATAATCTGGGTAGGATTTACTTAGAAAAAGGTGACCTGGAGTCTGCCGAAACTGAACTGAAAAAGGCGGTAGAAATCAATCCAACCTCTGCTAGGGCCCATATAGACCTCGCCTACCTATATACCCAGGGGGGTATGCTCCAGGAGGCTATATCCCAATATAAGAAGGCTATAGAGATAAAGCCCTACACCCCAGAACCCCTTACCAATCTTGGTGTCCTTTTGGAAAGGACTGGACAGGTCGATGAGGCTGTCATCCATCATGAGGCAGCCATAGAGGCCAATCCCCTCTATGTACCTGCCTACCTTCACCTGGGGAAGGTTTACGAAGAGAAGGGCCTAATGGAACAGGCTATTAGCACATATAAAAAGGCCCTAACCATTAATCCCGACTCCACCGAGGCGCTTCTTGACATTGCCGGACTTTACTACAAAAAGGGCCTTTTTAACGACTCTATTCAGTGCCTACAAAAAGTGGCAGAAAAGGTACCCGACAAGGCAGAAATCTACTTCAACCTGGCGCTTAACTACTATCGTACAAATAGTCTAGAAGAGGCGATATCGCAGTTCAATAAGGTCATCTCCATTAATCCCCAGTTTGCAGAGGCCCACCACGGTCTAGCCCGAGTCTATCTGGACAAGGGTCTACTAGAAGAGGCTGCATTAGAGTTAGAAAAGGCCGTATCAGCCAACCCTTTCGTTGCTGGCT
>JAUQZZ010000096.1 GCA_030586765.1 Candidatus Brocadiales bacterium
GGAGGTAATGGTCAAGCCTGTAGATAACTTCGTAAGCCTCAACAACGTCTATCTCAGACATCAGACCCCATCTGAATTCAGGCATCCAGTGCCAGTATCCTAGCACTTGCACCCCACGGTAGTCCGCATAACCCTCAGGATTGAAACCTGAGCCCCCTTCCAAGCAGTGCTTTACCCCCTTGGTCAATTTCCCCGTTTGCGGGTCTTTGAGTCGGAGCTCCAGGGCGGACCTTTTTTTAATCAGCCCCATTGCCTTGATAGCAGGAATAAAGGCCGATTCTGTGAGCATGTATCCGTCACTATTAACAAGATAAGTCTCCCCTGTCTTACCCATCTTTACCCGGCGCACTTCCTTGTTCAAGAGCATCAAATCGACCCTGAGCACCAGTACTCCTGCCACCTCTCCCTTCGCTTTTACCGGGGTGGAGACAAGGAGGGTAGGTACCCCAGGCTCCTTCTCCCCAAGTTCGTTTTCTATGGGGAATTCAGAGGGTCTTACTTCGGTTATAAAAGTCGAGCCCTTCAGGGCCTGCTGGAAGTAGTCAGACCCAGAAACATCCTGACCTTTAAGGTCTCCTCCACTGGAAAGCCAGATACGACCATCTTTGTCACAGACAAAGATAGTCTTGTAGCCATACTCCTTACGCACAGTGTCAAGGTAGTAGAGTAGCTTGGTATGGTTGAACTGGTCTGTCAGCTCAGAGGGATGCATGGAGAGCATTGCAGCTGTTACCGCTGCATCATGTAACCGCTCATGCATCCATACAGTTATAAGTTCCGCCTGTCGGTCTCCTATGCCCTCTAGGTTCTGTATGCGGGCCTGCTGGATAGCTGCCAGCACTGTGGGACGGATAATTATCCAAGTGGTCAGGATTAAGGGGGCGAGAGCCAACCCAATAAACAGAAGGATGGCCTTAGAACGGATGGATATAGTCATTAACCACCGGCTCCCAGAAAGACTGCGGTCAAACTACCATACAGGCCCGTGTATGTCAAGTAATTTAGTCATCCTTTGTGAGCCAAATAACCTTTCCTAACGGCACCAACTCACGTTTATTCTCCTCTTTTTATAAAGCCCTATGTAGGTCCAGCTCCTGCTCAAACATTACGAAGACAAGTTGAAACAGATGAGTTTGGATGCAGTATTAGGATTGAAGGCCTGGATGGGGTATTTTATTTCAAAGTTGTTGGAGTAGAAGACATCGAAGAAGATAGGGCCTTACTAGGCAGAAACGTTCTAGACGAGTTTATTGTTACCTTAAACAGTCCTGAAAAGGGTCGCCTGACTATAACCGATCCCCGGCAGCACCTTCCAGGCAGAAAACCACAACTTTACCGTTAGAACTTCCCTAGAAGTATCAGTATCCCCAGGGCGATGAAGACCAAGGCTGCAATGCCTTTGATTATCTCTAGGGGCACCACCTTGGTGAGCAGTACCCCAACGGTCACCCCGAAGAAGGTCACCACTGCCATGGCCGCCACTGTGCCAATAAAGACAGATAAGGGCCTGTTGGTCTGAGATGTCAGGAAGATGGCCGCCAGTTGGGTCTTATCCCCCAATTCTGCCAGGAAGATGGTGATGAAGGTGCTTACCAGTATTTTCCAATCCATAATAACCTCCCGAGACTTAGCCGCCTAAGAGCTAGGCAATTTCTGCAAAGATAAATACAATAAGGGTGTCCCTTGTCCTACAGCCCAAGGTTATTCTTCCCCCCTTTTTATAAAGGCACGATAGAGGGGCTTGAGCTCTTCTGAGCCCAGTAAGTGGGCTACCGCCAGAAAGGTGCCTAAGGCCAGGGGCATAGGTACAAAGAGCCTGACTGCCTTGTTAAAGGTATCCCCCTGGGAAGGGGGGAGCCAGTACAGCAGTGCGATACATACTACTGCCATAAGGGCAGTGGCTATCAGGGTCTTGCCCACGCAGACAATCATCTCGCCACCCTCTTTGACTTTTAATCTTCCCCTGAGGACCACAAAGAGTATAGCTACCTGGGCCATGGCAGAGATGGCCGTGGACAGGGCAAGACCCCCTTCCTTGAGAAACCATATAAGGGAAAGGCTCAAGGCAAGATTCAGGCCCACCATGCTGGCGCCTACCTTTACAGGGGTAATGGTATCTTGAAGGGAGTAAAAGGCCCTGATAAGGATATGCAGTGAGCAGTAGGCCCAGATGCCTATAGAGTAGAAGAATATCACTGAGGCGGTTCGGTGGGTGGACTCCTGGGTGAAGGCATGCCGCTGGAAGAAGAGTTCTAGAAGCGGCTCTCTCAGGATGATAAGCCCTACTGATGCGGGGATACTAATAAATAAAACCATTCTTAGGGCCTTGTGTAAGGTAGCTGAAAAATTTTTCCAGTCGTTGCGCACCACATGAGTGGATAGGGTTGGGAAGACCGCTGTGGCCAGGGCAACACCCACAACCCCCAGGGGGAACTCTATTATCCTGTCCCCATAGTAGAGGACAGAGGCTGCCCCACTCTGGAGGGGGAAGGCAAAGACCTTACCTGCCAGGGTAAAGGTGCTGGGCCCGCCTGGAGAGGAGGCAAAACCCACAGCAATCAGGCTATCCATCAGGACATTTATCTGCACTACTGCCAGGCCAAATACCACAGGCCCTATGAGCCTGGTTATCTGTTTTAGGCCCGGGTGCGCAAAATGGATTACTGGGTTAACATTGCCCCCTTTACTCCTCATCACCCAGAGCTGTATCCCCAGTTGTATAATTCCTGCGGTAAGGATGGCCAGGGCTACACCAAAGATGCCCCTGTCTTCCAGCATAGGTGCGATGAGGATTATTCCCAGTATCCAGCATATATTCAGCACCGCAGGGGACAGGGCGGGGACCAGGAAGTGTCTAAGACAATTAAGGATGGCTGAGACCAGGGCCGCCAGGCATATAAAGAGCATGTAGGGGAACATTATAATAGACAGCTCTAGGGTCAGGTTCCATTTGGCATCCAGGTGTGTGAGCCTCGGGATGATATAGAAGGCTGCTTCACCCAGGAGGACTATTAGGCCCAGGAAGATAAAGAGGGCAGTGGCCACTACACTTACCAGGTACCAGGATTCCCTTTCCCCTCGTTTTTCCAGGTATTCGGTGAAGATGGGGATAAAGGCCGCTGTCAGGGCACCCTCTCCGAAGAGCCTTCGAAAGAGGTTGGGGATTCGGAAGGCCACGGCAAAGGCGTCCCACACCATGGTGGTACCAAAGGCACTGGCACAGAGGATATCCCTCAGGAGGCCGAGTATGCGGCTGAAGAGGGTGCAGAGGCCGATAGTCCTGGCAGACCTTAGAAAAGAATGCTCAGTCAAAAATTTATATCCTTGCCTATCAAGAGCTTTTGCCACCCCCTAGCCGATATGACAAGCATTGCGCTATTTGTTATTTTGAGTACGCCTTTGGTTGGCATAACCTTTTAGTGAATGACTGGGTTGAGGCCAGAATGTCTTCCTGAGCAACAATAGCAGAGCAAATAGCCACCCTGCGGGTACCTGTGCTTAGAACCTGTTCAAGGTTTGTATTATTTATTCCACCGATAGCAAAGTAGGGTATCTGTATCTCTTGGGATACCTGCCTGAGGAGCTCAAGGCCCACTGCCCCGGCCAGGGCCTTGGTTTGGGTGGGGAACACAGGACCTACCCCTAGATAATCTGCCCCTTCTTCCTGGGCCTTCCTGGCTTGGTCGATGCTATGGACGGAGACGCCTATAAGCCTATCCCTACCCAGGAGACGTCTGGCCTCTTTTATAGGGACGTCCTCTTGCCCCAGGTGTAGGCCATCGGCCTGGACCTCTAAGGCGATGTGAGGACTATCATTTACAATGAAGAGGGTATTTGACTCCCTGGTTATTTTCCTGAGCTCTAAGGCAAGCTGGAGTAACCCCTCCTCAGGTTCGCCAAAGGGGTGGGCGAATCTGCTCCGCCTTAGGCGGATGGCTGACATACCATTGCCAGGGGTTTGTAACCCCTTTTCTCTCAGTTGCAAGGCATCAGCACCGCCCGCTATAACCAGCCTGGCCACCTCTAGTAATGGCCTCTTACAAAACTCCTGGGTGAGCAAGACGTAAAGCCTTGCTTGTCTTATGGCTTTTCTTAAATCCTCTCTATTCATAAACCCTTTCGTAACATTTATCATAATTGAGTCTTACCTTCAAGGAATTTTACCTGGTCCGCCTTAGGCGGAGCAGTTTTTCAAGGCGGCCTTTGTACAATTAAGGCGTAGATAGAAAATACCCTCCCCTTTGTCGCCTGGGGCGACCCTGTAGGGGTTCAAAATTTTGAACCCTTACAGGCAGACCCGCCTCAGGCGGGATGGGGGAGGGTAGGCCCCGAACCTAGTATGATTTGGGGAGGGAGAGGGTGAATCCCCCTCCCTCTATCCCTCCCACCAGGGCCTCCTTACCCTGAAACAAGTTCAGGGGACGGAAGGCCAGGGGAGGGGGATTCGGTAGGCGCTATCCGCCTCAGGTGGACTGCTCACAATGGGTGTCCGAACCTATGTCTGAAGGTCAGTAAGGCGTATTGACTGGGTGGGCAGAGATGTTATAATTGGGGTTATGCTAAAACCTCTAAAAAGTCATTCTGCAGGATAGGGGAGGTCATGCCAGAGGCAGATCCGCCCCAGGCGGACTTTCTAGCCCAGCTTGATGCGGCCCTAGAACGGGCCGCCTATCCATTTTTTACTTGTGCAGAGGTTTCAAGACCTCTGAAAAACTACCATTCATGAAGTTAGGGCCCAGTTTCCCCTCCCCCTCGATGGGGGAGGGGAGGGAGAGGGTGATTATTAACCTATCTATATCCATTTACGCAGATGTAGGGGCAGGTTTTAAACCTGCCCCTACGATGGATTATACAACCACCCTCCCCTGCGCCAAAGGCGTCCGCCTTAGGCGGATTCGTTTATTATTTAACATGCGGACAGCACAAGACCCAACGTGCCAGACGAGCTGGCACGCTACAATAGTAAGCAGGGGCAAGGCTGAAGCCTTGCCCTACAAAGGTAGAGCAGAGTAAACTCTGCCACTACAATTCTTAGAAGGAAAATAATTTGGACGCAAAGAGTCTTATAAATCTTTCTATACTCTGCTACTGGCTCTCCTTTGGTGTGTTTACCTCCTTCTGGTACTTTGGCTTTTCGGAGAGGCGGACAAGGAGCTTTATCCTCTTATTAGGTGTGGCCCTCCAGGTGGTGAGCCTCTTTATGAGGGGCATGGCCATAGAGTACTTTCCCCTTACCAACAAGTTTGAGTCCTTTTACGCCTTCAGTTGTACGGCCTTTCTGGTCTTACTCTGGAATGGAGGGGTGGAGAACGCCCTGTACAGGATGGTGCACTTTGCCGTAGGCTACGGCTTCCTGGTGGCAGCGGCCTTCTGGCCCAAGGGCCTGAGCTATCCCCCACCCCTGATGCTTACTATCTGGTATGTGCTCCATGTGCCGCTGTCTTTCATGTGTTACGCCCTATGGACCTCTAGCCTGGCAGCAGGAGTGGCCTATTTTCTATCCTCCACCACGAGGGCCGAGGAAAGAGGGCAGGCAGGTATGATAGCCCTCATAGATAAGGGCTTTCTCTATGGGCTCCTGGGATTCTCTGTCTCCATGCTCTTTGGGGGGCTATGGGGCTATGTGGCCTGGGGGAGTTATTTTCTATGGGATGCCAAGGTGGTCTGGTCTGTGATTATTTGGCTCTTTTATTCCACCTGCATTCATATAGACCACTGGCCAGCCCTGAGGGGTTATAAGCCCCACCTGGCCGTGGCAGGGTTTCTCATCATGATGGTCACATACGTGGGCACTAGTTTCTTTATCTCCAGTTCCCACAGGTTTTGAAACAAAAAACCTGCATTTTATAAGTAACTTGATATTAAGATGTTATATAAATTTGAAGGATTCATCTGGAAAAAATTTGCTTGACTATATATGAAAAGTAAGATATATTTTATATAGAAAAAATATTATAAAATGTATTTACGGAGGTTATGATGTTACACCAGCAGATTGCTAAAATTAGTTTAAACTTCCCTGCTCCACTTTTGGAGAAAGTCGACGAAGAAGCAACCGAGCTCAAGACAACTCGGAGCGATGTGATAAGAAGGGCTTTAGAAAGTTATCTCAAATCGGTATCTGAAGCCAGGCTGAGGAAGGAATTGAAAGAGGGTTACGTTGCTAATGCTAAGCTGGCGAAGAAGGTTTGCGAGGAATGGAAGTTCACTGATGCTGAAAACCTCTGATGCCTGGGAAATATGCAAGGGGAAATGTATGGCAAGTAGACCTTAACCCTGTACGAGGTGCAGAGAAGGGACTTCGCAGACCATGTGTAATTGTTCAGAATGATGTGGGTAATAAGTACTCTCCTCTTACAATCATTGCAGTAATAACGGATGCTAAGAATGTAATAAAAGAGTATCCTGTGGATGTATATGTTAGAAGGGGTGAAGGTGGACTCACTTTAGATAGTGTTATACAGTGTAACCAGATTAGAGCAGTTGACAAGGGGCGACTACTAGATCATCTTGGGAAGCTGTCGACACATATAATGAATCAGGTTGATAGTGCTCTAAAAATAAGTCTTCAGCTTCCTTGAAACATTTTTCAAAGACAAAAGTAGGTTTACCCACTACGAGCCCTGGGTTTCAGGGCTTTTTAATTTACGAGTTATACGAAAACTCTTCCTTTTTGGACAGTCTCAAATCTGCTTCAGCCACGAAGGCCCTGACGCATAAGACGATGCTAAAAAATCTCTATGAAATCCTGAAATCAAAGAAGCTCGGTATAGGGGCAGGTTTCACTGCCACAGGCCTCCTCATCTTTGGGAGCCTGCTGATGAACTTTATGCCCCAGCCCTATCAGGGCCTCAGTGGGGAGGACATCACCTTCTTCTTCAAAAACCCTAAGCTCCTCCATGGCTGGTTCTACCTCCTCTTTGCCACCCTTGTGCTCTACGGGCTAAATTCCTTCTTCTGTACCCTGGACTCTGTCCTGGTCCGCCTCAGGCGGGGGGCAAGCACAAGGGGTGCGCTCTCAGCGCTCACCCTCTATGGGGGCTCTGTTATCCATGTGGCCTTTATGGTAACCCTCCTGGCCCACCTGGTGGGCGGTCTTTATACCAGGCAGGGGAGGCCCATCACTATAGATGAAAACCCCATACGCTACGGTGATGTGGAGATTAGGCTTACTGATTTGGAGACCACCCAGTACCCTAACGGTATGCCCAGGGAGGTGAGGGCCTCCCTGAGATTGAAGAAGGGGGATGTGGAGATAAAGAAGACCCTGGGCTACAACCAGCCCCTGCTCCTGGACCTGGGGGCAAAGGAATTCCTCCTCAAGGACTACGGCTCTGTGCCCCAGGAGGTGGTCCTCAGGGTGGGGGATAAGGCCCATAGTCTTAAGTTGAGGGAGAGTTTTTCTCTTAATGGTTCCCAGGTTGTTCTGGCAGGTCTCTTTCTTCCCCCGGAATTCGAGATGCCAGCCGTGGGCCTAGTAGCCAACCATGCAGACCGAAAACCCGAGCAGTTTCTTGTACCCATAGGAGAGGGCAACTCCCGGGAGGTTAATGGGGCCAGGGTGGTCTTTGAGGACCTGAAGGTCTCTCAAGCGGTGGTAGTTGATTTGAGGGAGAACCCC
>JAUQZZ010000097.1 GCA_030586765.1 Candidatus Brocadiales bacterium
GTCTTGGGATTTAATGTGACCGCTACTCTGGACTTGTTTTCTGGGGTCACTGTTGATGCGCCTTTACCACTATCTATGAGAAGCCTCTGGGCAGTGGCCACGCCCTTACCGACTTCTATTGGGTAGCCTGCCTCATAAAGTCCCTTCTCTATAGCAGAGATAGCAGTGATAATATCAAAATCGTTCATGTAGCCCACGTGGGCCACACGGAAGATCTTACCCTTTAGTTCCTCTCCCTGTCCCCCGGCTATACTGACCCCGTATTTATCTCTAAGTCTCTTAACAAGGCCTACGCCATCCAGGCCCTTCGGCACCTTTACAGCAGTGAGGATGTCGCAGGGGGACTGGGCGAAGAGTTCCAGGCCCAGGGCCTTTATGGCCTCCCTGGTGGCATGGGCAAGGCGGGCATGCCTGCGCCAAATCGCCTCCAGGCCCTCCTCCTTCATCATGTCCAGGGCAACCTTCAGGGCCCTTACCAGGGACACCGCAGGGGTGAAGGGGGTAGTGTCCTTCTCCAGGGTCTTTCTCATTTCTCTCAGGTCCCAATAATATCTGGGGAGGTCTGCCTTTTCGATGGCCTTCCAGGCCTCTGGTCTTACTGCCACAAAGGCCAGGCCAGGTGGGAGCATGCAGCCCTTCTGTGAGCCTGTTACCGCCACATCTATCTTCCACTGGTCCATGAGGAATGGTTGTATCCCTACCGTTGTTATGGCATCCACTACCAGTAGGACAGGATAGCTATGAACCACCTGCACTATAGACTCTATGTCATTTATGACCCCTGTGGAGGTCTCGCAGTGGGTGATGAAGATGGCCTTTATGGACTTATCCTTTTTCAGGGCCTTATCTATGGCAGAAGGCTCTACGGCCTTACCCCATTCCGCATCCACATATACAGTCTTTACACCATAGGCCTCACAGAGTTCTCCCCAGCGCTCACCAAACTTTCCACCCCTTACTACCAGGGCCCTGTCTTTCCTGGTGAGGAGATTGGCCACGCAGGCCTCCATTCCACCAGTGCCCGAGGAGCTGAAGGTGTAGACCTCTCCCTGGGTAGTCTGGAAGAGATATTTAAGGTCTTCCTTCACCTGTGCGATTATGGCAGAAAACTCGGGTGTCCTGTGATGGATTATTGGTTGGGCCTCTGCCAGGGAGACCTCTGGGGGTATAGGGGTAGGGCCAGGGGTGAATAAATATTTTTTCTTTACCATGATGCTTAAGCCTTTGTACTCTATCTTTGGTTAATTAGGTTATTATAAGGGCAGGGTATCCCTTGTCAATAAAACAAAGAGGAAAGCTTAACCGCAGACCTCTGTAAAATTAACAAAAGGATAGGCGACCCGTTCGGCTGAGGCTTCGGCAGGCCATTCAACAAGTTCAGGGTATGAGCCAGCCGAAGACTCAGCCCCTGAGGCTTCGACGGTGAGCTCAGCCGAACCGTTTACCGAAGGGCTCACGGCCGAAGCCTTTCTAGGAGCGCACTAGAAGGGTAGTTTCAGGTCTCCAGACCTGAAACGCATCCTCGTCCGCCTGAGGCGGACGACTATCCCAGCAGGAGGGTTTTTTCAGAAGAAGAAGTGCGGAGCCCGCACTGTGCAGGACTTGTAATTATCTAGTCTAAGCTGCCCTTCCGCCCCCTTCTTTGCGGCCCTTCTTCCTTAGCTCGTTATCTAGCAGTATGGCCTCAATTTCAGGCAGGAGGGAAAGGCAGAACTGCCTTTCCACCTGGGAGTTTTTCAGCACATTTGCCAGTAGGCCACCCTCCTCGTAGCTTAGGCCTACAAGGATTTCGTCCATCACCTTCCGTCTATCCACTATTCTGGCCATAAGGGGTTCCTCTGAAGGGGTTAAAGGTTCAAAGGTTTAAGTCTGGAGGTTCAAAGTTTAAGGGTTTAAAGGTTGGGGGGTCAGGTTACCTTTACTAGTTTTTCCTCTGCCTTCTTCTCTGGTCTCTTTGGTTCTGCGCCGAAGACCACGGGCAGCATCTCGTCCACACTCTCCACCGGGTGGAAGGTTATCTTGGCCTTTATTTCATCGGGTACCTCCACCAGGTCTTTTTCATTCCTCTTAGGAAGAACTAGAGTAGAGATACCAGCCCTTTTTGCCGCCAGGACCTTTTCCTTTATGCCTCCCACGGGCAACACCTTACCCCTTAGGGTAATCTCCCCCGTCATGGCCACCTCTGGGAGCACTGGCCTTTCTGTGAGAAGGGAAATGAGGGACATGGCCATGGTTACCCCTGCCGAGGGGCCGTCCTTGGGTATGGCCCCAGCAGGGACATGGATGTGGAAGTCATATTTGGTGAAGTCCGGGAGGGGTATGTTTAGGGTCTTGGCCTTGGAGCGGACATAGCTCATAGCCGCCTCTGCCGATTCCTTCATCACCTCCCCCAGTTGCCCTGTAAGGGTAAGCCTGCCAGAGCCTGGCATATAGGTAGATTCTATAAAGAGGATGTCTCCCCCTGAGGGGGTCCAGGCAAGACCCGTGGCCACCCCAGGCTCGCCAACACGCTCGGCTACCTCTTTAAAGAATATGGCAGGGCCCAGGAGTTCTCCCAGGGATTCTTCTTTCACGGTTACCGACTTTGCCCTTCCCGCAGCGATCTCCTTGGCCACCTTACGGCAGAGAGTGGCTATAGACCTTTCCAGATTCCTCAGGCCTGCCTCCCTGGTATAGGTGCCTATGATAGTCTTAATGGCATTATCTTCTATGGTGATATACTCTGGGGTGAGGCCATGCTCCTTTAGTTGCTTTGGTATCAGGAACTTCTTGGTTATGGAGAGTTTTTCCTCTTCCGTGTAGCCGGGCAGTTCCAGCACCTCCATCCTGTCCTTTAGTGCTGGTGGGATGGGGTCCAGGTAGTTGGCAGTGGTGATGAACATGACCTTTGAGAGGTCGAAAGGCACCTCCAGGTAGTGGTCTGAGAAGGAAAAGTTTTGCTCTGGGTCTAGCACCTCTAGAAGGGCGCTGGAGGGGTCGCCTCGGAAGTCCATACCCAGTTTATCTATCTCATCCATCATAAAGACCGGGTTACTGGATTCGGCCTTACGCATGCCCTGTATAATCCTTCCAGGAAGGGCGCCGACATAGGTGCGGCGGTGGCCTCGTATCTCTGCCTCATCCCTTATGCCCCCCAGGGATATGCGTATGAACTTACGTCCCAGGGCCCGAGCGATGGATTTTCCCAGAGAGGTCTTGCCTGTGCCAGGTGGGCCTACGAAGCAAAGGATAGGTCCCTTCATGTCCTCCTTCAGCTTACGTACGGCTAAGTACTCCAGAATTCTCTCCTTTACTTTCTTTAGATTATAGTGGTCTTCATCCAGCACCTTTTGGGCCTGGTTAATATCCAGGCTGTCCGTAGTGCGTACAGACCAGGGCAGGGATACGAGCCAGTCCAGGTAGGTGCGGGAGACGGTGTATTCAGCGGCCTGAGGGGGCATCTTCTGCAGGCGCGAGAGTTCCCTTTCTGCCTCCTTTTTTACCTCAGGGGGCATCTTTGCTTCCTCTATCTTCTGCTTTAGTTCAGCCATCTCTACGGTACGCTCATCACTTTCCCCCAGCTCATCCTGTATGGCCTTTAGCTGTTGCCTCAGGTAGTATTCCCGCTGGCCCTTTTCCATCTCACCCTTCACCTGGGTCTGTATCTTTCTGGCAAGTTCCAGCACCTCCATCTCCCGACTGATAAAGGCATTGACCTTTTGGAGTCTCTCCTTGACCTTGATGGCCTCCAGGATCTCCTCTTTCTCGTGGACATTGATACTCAGGTGGGAGGCTATCATATCGGCGAGTCTTCCAGGGTGCTCAATATTCATCACGGCTATCTTTAGCTCTTCTGGGAGGTTTGAGGTTATGGATATCATCTTCGTGAACTGGTCAGAGGCGTTACGGGCCATGGCCTCTGTTTCTATGTCTTCCTCCAGCTGATCCTGCAGTGTCTCAACCCTGGCGATGAGATAGGGTTGGTTCTGTGTGAATTCGTGGAGTTTGAGGCGTGCAATACCCTGCACCAGCATCCTGGCCGAGTTATCGGGCATCCTCAACATCTGCAGTACCACTGCAGCAGTGGCATAGCCGTAGAGGTCATCAGGGCCTACGTCCTTCTCCTTAGGAGTTTTTTGGAGGGCCAGGGCCAGGAGCCGTTTCCCCGTGAGGACGTGGTCCAGGAGCTTAAGCTCCCTTTCCGTAGCTACCCCCAGGGCTGTGACCATCTGTGGAAATACCACGGTGTCCAGCACAGGTAGAACGGGTAGTACGTCGGGGATCTCCATCTCCTCCTGTAGGAACAGGTCTTCTGGTACAGTGCTTATTGCTTTACCTTTACGCCTGAGGTCCATCTTCTTCTCCGCCTTCATGAGTTTTTGAAGGAGGTAGGCACTAATCCGCCTAAGGCGGACTTTAGATACTTATCTTAATAGACTTGGCAAGGGTCTGAGGTTCTGGGGTCTTGGGTATGTTTATTTGCAGAAAACCGTCTTTGTAGCTGGCCTCGATTTTGTTATCATCAATATACTTGGGCAGTACCAGGCTCCTCTCAAAATAGCCGTATCTTATCTCCATGAGGTGGAAACAGGTCTTCTTATCACTAGATGAGTCCAATCTCTTGCCGCTAATTATCAGGGTATCTCCCTCGAGGACTATGGATATATCCTGCGGGTTGACTCCTGAGATGGACATCTTGATAACAATCTCATTTTCCGTCTCGTATACGTCGGTAGGTGGCTGCCAGGTCTCGTTATAGAAGGAATACATGGGTTTCTTAATAGACATGAACTCCTGGAATATTTTTTCTATCTTTGTACTGCGTGGGGGTACCATTAATAATAACCTCCTAAAGATACTATCCTAAAATAGTTAAAGCCTATTTCTAGGAGATAGTTTACCACATAGGGGCAGAAAATTCAATTTTTTTCAGCCTTGGTATTCCTACGCCGTAGGCTACGGATACCTTGAAAGAGGCGCTAAAAGGGCAGGAAGTCTGGGCTTTTTGTATTCCCTCAGGTAGTTAAAAGGGGGGAAGAATGTTTCGCTCTTCCCCCCCCTTTTTTCTGGCTTAATACATATCCCCGTATCCGCCATATCCGCCAGGCATAGGGGCGGCGGGCTTCTTCTTTTCGGGGATTTGTCCCACCAGGGCATCAGTAGTGAGTAACAGGGTGGCCACACTGGCGGCATTCTGGAGGGCGCACCTTACTACCTTGGTGGGGTCAATGATACCCTCCTTGATCATATCGCAGTACTTGTTGGCGCTGGCATCGTAGCCGAAGTTGCCCTCCTCGTCTAGTATCCTCTGTACCACTACGGCCCCATGAATCCCCGCGTTATTGGCTATCTGGCGGGCAGGGGCCGACAAGGCCCTTTGAACGATGTTGACGCCTACGGCCTCATCACCCTTGAGTTTTAATCCAGCCAGGACGGGAATGCATCTCAGGAGGGCGACTCCGCCTCCTGGCAGGATGCCTTCCTCCACTGCGGCACGGGTGGCATGGAGGGCATCTTCTACCCGGGCCTTCTTCTCCTTCATCTCGCTCTCCGTGGCAGCCCCAACGTTTACCTGGGCCACACCACCAGCGAGCTTAGCTAATCTCTCCTCCAACTTCTCTTTGTCGTAGTCAGAGGCGGTGGTGCGCATCTCCGTCCGTATCTGTTCTATGCGGCCCTGGATAGCCTTACTCTCCCCTGCGCCCTCGATAATAGTGGTGGTGTCTTTGTCAATTACTACCTTCTTTGCCCTACCCAGGTCTTTAATTTTTATGCTTTCCAGGTCTATGCCCAGGTCCTCGAAGACGGCTTTGCCTCCCGCGAGCACGGCTATGTCCTGGAGCATGGCCTTGCGGCGGTCTCCGTAGCCAGGGGCCTTGACCGCAGCGCACTTTAACACCCCCCGTAGCTTGTTCACCACAATAAGTGTCAAGGCTTCACCCTCCACCTCCTCGGCGATTATAAGTAAGGGCTTGCCCTGCTCGGCAGTCTTCTCCAGGACGGGTATGATGCTCCTGGCTGCGCTAATCTTCTTCTCGTGGATGAGGATGTAGGGCTCTTCCAGGACGGCCTGCATGGTCTGGGGATTAGTGATGAAATAGGGGGAGAGGTACCCCTTATCGAACTGCACCCCCTCTATCCATTTCACATCTGTCTGCATGGTCTTGCCTTCTTCTACGGTGATAACACCGTCTTTGCCCACCTTTTCCATGGCATCGGCGATAAACTTTCCAATATCAGGGTCGTAGTTGGAGGCTACAGTGGCCACCTGCTCTATCTCCTTACGGCCTTTGACAGGGATGCTCATCTCCTTGAGTTTCTTAACCACAGCCTCCACGGCCTGCTCTATGCCCCGTTTCAGGGCCATGGCATTGGCCCCTGCGGTGACGTTTTTGAGGCCCTCCACGAAGATAGCCTCTGCCAGGACGGTAGCGGTGGTGGTGCCGTCCCCTGCCACGTCACTGGTCTTGGCGGCCACAGACTTCACCATCTGGGCCCCTATATTCTCCAGGTGTTCTTCTAGTTCTATCTCTTTTGCCACGGTAACGCCATCCTTGGTGATGGTGGGCGAACCGAAGCTCTTTTGTATGATGACGTTTCGGCCCCTGGGGCCCAGGGTTATCTTTACGGCATCGGAGAGCTTCCTTACCCCCTCCCGGATGGCCTCCCATGCCTCCTGGTTAAAGACTATCTTCTTGGCTGGCATCTTTTACCTCCTCTGCTTTAGGATAATCTATCATAACATTAACAAATTAGCAAACCTGGTGCCAAATATTTAGATATTAAACCTCTAGGGGGACATATGTAAGTGTGGTATTTGTAATATGTTATACTAATTGAAGGACATTGTTATATCCAACCTCCTCTGTCAAAGTGGCAGGGGGAAATTATTATTGTAGGGGCAGAGTAGTGTCCGCCACAAAGACTGTATCCTCTTCCGATTACTCTTTATACTCCCTACTGAAGAGCTTCTCCACCCTTTCTGAGGCGGAGGTGAGGCTGGTGAGGACCAGGTCTATGCCCTGCCTGGTAATGATGTATTCCCGCCCCTCGGTGGTCAGGGGCTGTCCATAGGCTATCTTGGCGATGTTCTCCTCGTTTTGCTTGATTATCTCTGGGCTCAGGACCCTCAGTTCCAGGAGGCGTTCCTCGTATCTGGCCCTCTTTGAACTCTTTTCAGGTGCCCTCTTTTCCAGGGCGGATAGGGCGTCTTCCCAGTAATACTTCATATAAATCAGAGAAACCCCCACCAGGCTGTCCTTCAGGGTCTCAATCTCTTTATCTGACCAGTTGCCCCGTTTTCCCAGGATGGCCCAGAATTCACTATGAACCTCTCGGTTGGGCATATTCGACTTTTTGGACACCTGATTGAGTATCTGCGTGATTCGCTCCCTCTCCCCTGGGCCTAGACGGTCCAGTGGGTTGGTAGGGGGTGCTGCCAGGGCAAGGTTTGTATACATGAATATGGATAAAACAACAGCCAGCGCCAACCGCATCAGTACCATCAGTTATCTCCTGTTGTTTCTAAGGAATCTCTGACTCGATGTGTAGTCGAAGCGCATCTCTGTAGGGGTGCGATTTATCGCACCCCCCAGGGG
>JAUQZZ010000098.1 GCA_030586765.1 Candidatus Brocadiales bacterium
TCGCTTCGCCCTGAACCTAGTATGGTTCAGGGCTTCGCTCAGAATGACATATAGTGTTAGAGCAACTTAAGAGGTCTTGCGTTGTAGTGGTCGAGCTTGCTCGACAATAAGCAGAGCAAGCTCTGCCACTACAAAAATTGATATGATTCAACGAGTTAAATGTGCCAGAGGCGAACCCGCCTGAGGCGGGCTTCGCTACGCTCGCAATGACGCCCTGGCACAACTTTGCCACTACAAAAGGATTATGATGACAGGCGAAGAGAAACCAGACGATAGCATAGACCTCCGTGGGGTCCTCTGCCCTATAAACTTTGTGAAGACCAAGTTGAAGCTGGAAGAGATGGAAAGCGGCCAGGTCCTGGAGGTCTTCCTTGATGATGGGGAGCCCATGCGCAGCGTCCCCAGGAGTGTAAAGGAGGAGGGCCACAGGGTTATCCAGGTAGAAAACCTGGGGAAGGCCTATAGACTCCTCATAAAGAAGGGTTGAGTAGCGCCCCAGAGATTCTGTAGCGTCTGGTCTCCGTACCAGACGTTTCTTTTTTGCGTCAGATACGGAGGTCGGACGCTACAGGGATTTTGGAGAAGCCTAAGGCGGACACCTCAGGCACACGACTTGCCTTTTGCAAAAATTTTCAACCTTATTTGATTCCGAATTTTTGCTTTATTAGGCCATAAAGGGTGACAGATAGGAGGGAAATCTGCAGTCTAAGATTAAAGAGTTCAAAAAAGACCTCTTTATATGGGGCATCCCCTGTCACCAAGTTCCAAAGCCCCTCATTTATTCTATGGGCAATCCACCTCTCTCTATGGACCCTGGCATACTCTAAGCGCTCAGTGAGTACCCTTCTCTGAGAGGCGACGAGGTCGAAGGTGCGGAACATCAGTTTACCGTAGAGATTGTCCCTGGCAAAGATTTTTCTGGCTGGTTTATAGTAACCCCTCTCAAAGGCCTCCTTAGATACGCCCTCCCTGAAGGCCGTCTGGGCCGCAAGCTTGGCCACTACAAAGGCGGACTCTATACCGTTCTTATAAGACCTGGATACCCCGGCATCTCCAATGATTACCAGTCTGTCACTGTAGGGCTGGAATGGAGTGCTCACGGAGATCTTAGGAAAGCATATGCAGCAGTTCTTTAACACTTCCGGCCCCTGAGGTAGTATCTTCACTACCACAGGATGGCTGAGGAACTCTTTTACCTGGGATATGTTTATATCCCGCCTTCCTACCACCGCTATAGTAAGGTAGTCCCCTCTGGGTGTTATAGAGGCAAATTCTATCTCTTTCATGCCCAGGGCGAAGACGTGGATGGTTTTGTTGCATGTTGCGGCTATAGCTTCTTTACCTAGCGGTACATCCAGTATACAGGACTTGATGGTACGAGGCGGGACGTAGCCAAAGCCCTTTTTCCCGAAGTGTTCTATAGTGGGGGTGTTTAATCCGAAGGCCCCTACTACTAGGTCGGCAGGGAGTTCTTCCCCATCTCCATATAGTACCTGTGTCCTGGCCTGGATGTGGGAGGGAAGGATAACATCTTTCACCTCCTGGGGGATTACCCTGGCGCCCCGCCGCTCTACCAGCCTGAGGAGGAAGTTGTCGAAGCTAATATCTTCTGTATAATGGGAGTGGACAGGGCCAGCCCCACGGAAGACGGTTACTATCCTGGGCTTGTGACCGGGTTCTGGATGATGAAGCTGGAGGTGGTCATCCTGCGTGAAGAAGGAATAACGCTCTATCTCCGTCTGTATGCATCTTGGGGGGACCTGGATATCTTCCTGGTCTAATCTTTCCCTCAACCTCTCTGCCAGGACGCCTACGCTCATGTTGCAGGCGCTTCTACCAGCCCTGGTAAAGTTTCTTGTCTCGAAGATAGTTATGGAGACCTCAAGGCCCATCTTCCGTGCCAGGCGGAGGGCAAAGTTGGCAAAGAAAGAGCCGGCTGGCCCGCCACCAATAATGGCTATCTTTGACCCATTTCTCAGGGGAATTCTGTTATTTAACATCTTTTTGTACTGAGTCCTTTTCCGGAGATGAGGGTACCTTTCTCCGCCACTTTTCCAGCCTTTCTTTTATCTCCGCCTCGAGGCCTATTCCCTTTGGTTCATAATAAGGCCTGCAAGAGGGTAGGTATTCCTGTTCTATCCATTGACCTGGATAGTTATGGGGGTATTTGTAGCCCTCGCCATGACCTAGTTTGGCTGCCCCTGGGTAGTTGGTATCCTTGAGGTGTTTGGGTACTGGCTGGGTCCTTTCCTTTCTCACATCCTCCAGGGCCTTTTCTATGGCCAGGTAAGAGGCATTGCTCTTTGGTGCACAGGCCACATAGGTAACGGCCTGGGCCAGGGGTATCCGTGCCTCTGGTAATCCCACAAACTCAGATACGCCCAGGGCTGCATTGGCCAGGACCAGGGCCATGGGGTCTGCGTTCCCTACGTCCTCCGCTGCCAGGATAACTATCCTGCGGGCAATAAAGCGTGGGTCTTCCCCGGCCTCCAGCATCTTGGCCATCCAGTACAGGGCGGCATCTGGGTCTCCGCCACGCATACTTTTTATAAAGGCGGAGGCGGCATCGTAATGCGCATCGCCCTCCTTATCATATACGATAG
This sequence comes from Candidatus Brocadiales bacterium, assembly GCA_030586765.1. Taxonomy (GTDB): domain Bacteria; phylum Planctomycetota; class Brocadiia; order Brocadiales; family Bathyanammoxibiaceae; genus JAUQZZ01. The sequence goes on from JAUQZZ010000098.1 coordinate 2,604, forward strand.
CCTTCCTCTGGATAGATTCCTCTGCCACCCCGAGGCTGTAGTGGAGGATGCCCTTAGAGTCTGGTTTAATAGAGAGTACCCCAACCTCTAAGGCGTTAAGGGCGCGCCGTGCGTCACCCTCAGACATCTCTGCCAGGTGGTCCAGGGCCTCTTCATCTATTTCTACGTGGAGATTGCCTAGACCTCTTTCCTTATCTGTCAGGGCCTTCCTTAAGATGAGTTTTACGTCCTCTTTAGAGAGGGGCTCAAATTGGAAGATCTGGGAGCGGGATACCAGGGGAGAATTAATAGCAAAGAATGGGTTATGGACTGTTGCCCCTATAAGGATTACCGTTCCTTTTTCTACATCTGGCAGGAGTATATCTTGTTGGGTACGATTAAAGTGGTGGAGTTCGTCCACAAAGAGTATAGTCCTTTGTTTTAACCTGAGGGCACGTTCCTTTGCCTCTCGAAGGATTCGTCGGACGTCCTTAATATTGGAGGAAGCGGCATTTAAATCTTCAAAATGGGCCTGGGTGGTGTAGGCAATAACATGGGCCAGGGCAGTCTTTCCTGTGCCAGGTGGGCCATAAAAGAGTACAGAACTAAGTTTGTCGGCCTTGAGCATCCTCCTCAGGAGCTTATCTGGGCCAAAGAAGTGGACCTGGCCCGCAAAGTCCTCTATCTTCCTGGGGCGCATCCTTAGGGCTAGGGGGGCATTGGGGTCAATCTTCTCCTCAACTTTGGTGAAACTAAAGAGCTCCATAGCATTAAATCGAGACTAAAAAGAAAAAGCTCCAGCCTGCCGTGAGAGGTGTTTGTTCGAGAACCCGCATTTAAGGTGGGAGATCTGTAGAGGGCTTTACAATTGACCGTTACGGTCCATGTGCTGCCTTCTTAACTAGACTCCCATTCGGTTCGAGGTGTCGGTTCGAACCAAATTACCTTCGTACACGAACAGGCCAGAGCTTTCCACCAAAATTTTAACAGATTGTCAAGACGAATTCAAGAGGGAACTAAAAACTTCTTGTATATTGGTGTGAGTGCGTAGCCTTTTAGGTACTGCTAGCTAATTAGAGAAAGCCGTATTGCTTTTTTACTGCTAACTGTTAAAATAAACACGTTGATGCCTACCTTTGCACTAAGTCAATAAAGTAAATAGAGATATGGCAAGGCCTATAAACTTAGCTGTACTCATATCTGGAAGTGGAAGGACCTTGCAGAATCTCATCGATAAGATAGAGGAGGGTTCCCTTGAGGCCAGGATAGAGCTAGTAATTAGTAGCCGTCCAGACGCCCTGGGCCTACAGAGGGCAAAAGACCACGGCATACCCACGGCTGTAGTAGATAGAAAGGACTTTAAGGGAATTAATGACTTCAGCAAGGCCATAACCCAGCAGTTAGATAACTACGAGACAGACCTGGTGGTTCTAGCGGGGTTTAATTGCTTGTACAGGATACCTGAAAGATATATAGGCAAGGTAATGAACATACATCCTGCCCTGATACCCGCCTTCTGCGGCAAGGGTTACTATGGAGACAAGGTGCATCAGGCGGTGCTGGACTATGGAGTGAAGCTCACTGGGTGCACAGTGCATTTTGCCGATAATAGTTATGACCACGGGCCTATAATCCTCCAGCGCCCTGTCCCGGTCCTGAATGGCGATACCCCAGAGAGTCTGGCCCAGAGGGTCTTTAAGGAGGAGTGTATAGCCTATCCCGAGGCCATAAGACTCTTCCAGCAAGGAAGGCTCAAGCTAGAGGGGAGAAGGGTGAGAATCCTTCCCTAAGATGTATACTTACAGCAAAGAAATACTGCCCAACGGGCTCCGCATACTCTATATCCAGATGCCCCATATCCATTCCGTGGTTATGGCAGCCTACGTTGGGGTAGGTTCCCGCTATGAGGTAGAGGAGAAACTAGGGCTTTCCCACCTCCTGGAGCATATGCTCTTTCGGGGTCCACGAGGATTTCGGAGTTCCTTCGAACTCCTACAGACTATAGACGACATTGGAGGGGAACTGGATGCCTATACCTCTCCAGAACATTCTGCCATACTGATTCAGGTACATAAAAAGCACTGTAAGCAAGGACTGGAGATCCTGGGGGATATCCTGCTGGGAGGAAAATTCAGGCATGAGGATATGGAGACGGAAAAACATATCGTACAGGAAGAGATCAGCCAATTTATGGACAACAAGGGGGACTATATATGCATCGATGACCTCTCCTATAATCTTATGTGGAAAAAGGGCTCCATGAACGCCGCCTCCTTTGGGGATAGAAAGACCATTGCAAGGATCTCCAGGGAAGACCTTGAAGGACATTACTCGAGATTCTTTGTGCCAGAGAATGTGGTCTTGTGCATGAGTGGAAACTTCGATAAGGAGGAGGCAAGCCTTTGGGTGAGGAATATCTTCGAAAACTTCCAGGGGAAGCTAGATGTGGAGAAACCCGGACTCAGCACGGATCAAAAGGCACCCAGGTGTATCTTCAAAAAGGTACACTCTCAGATGATTCACTTTAAGCTCTGCCATAAGGCCTATCCTTATAAGCATCCCAATGTCCTCATAATGCTCCTGATAACTGATGTACTAGGAGGGGGCATAAGTTCCAGACTCCTTTCCAACGTCAGGGAGCGCCTGGGTTTGGTCTATGAGATCACCTCTTACCCTACCCTCTTTTCTGATGTGGGCTCAATAGATATATATACCTCCACAAAAAGGACAAATTTTGGGAAGACAGCAAGGGCCATAATGGATGAGGTTCACAAACTAGTGGAATATGGTATCTCTCCGGAGGAACTGAGGAAGACGGAGGAAAGGGTATTCAGTCAGATGCAGCTCACTATGGACAGTCCCCTAGGCATGGCCAACTGGTTTGGTACTGAGGAGCTCATGATAAGGCCAGAGAAACCCGATACACCCGAGGTTCAGGCAGAAAAGGTGCACAATATACGCCTGGAAGAGGTGTCCAGGGTAGTAAAGGATATCTTTGTGCCTGAGAAGCGTAATCTTGTGGTAGTAGGTGCTGCAGGTTGGTGGGAAAGAAGGAAGGTAAGGAGACTCTTGGAGTAGTTATGAGGTGACTCTGCCAGTACGCAGGTCTTTGATAAGAGAGCCGAGAAATCCTGTCACATCCTCTGGTTTCTTCAGCAGACAGTCCTCCCAGAGGAGGGTGAACTCTTGATTAAAGGCCCTTACAAGGCTTGGGTTCTTGGAGACATAGAAGCAGGTCTCCCCGTTAAGGATGAGCCGCTTTCCATAAATGACAAAGGATATCTTGGCTGGCCTTTCCAGTATGCGTATCTCCAGGTTGTCTTTGTAGTCGGTGATTCTGCTTATTATCAATTCAAGCTGACTTACCCTCTCCTCCAGGGGGATGTCTCTACACTTACCCTTGCCCTGACAGTATTCCATTACGGTGGGCATGTAGCAAATCTCCTTGCTGACATACCCTCCTGACTCAAATAGTTCTACCCGCCTCCTCCAGTCCATTACGTATTCTTGTATGTTAGGGTTTCCTTTCTGTTCTTCCAGGATTATGTTGGAGAATTCCGTACGGTGGACACGGCTAAAAAAGGGTAGTACCACCTTTCTTAGACCCACCACCCCGGAGGTGCTCTCCCTTATCTCTTCTTCCCATTCATAAATGTGCTTTGCTATGTCCTCTGAGGTAGAGACTGCCTGGAAGTAATCCTCCGTCTCGAAGATGCTGTCTATGCTCAGGCCAAACTGGGTAGATATATTATAAAGAACCTTTGCCTTCGGTATCCTCAGGCCCTTTTCGTATTCGTAAAGGCTTTGTATCCTGGTTATACCCGCCTTTTCGCAGAACTCCTGGGCGCTAAGACCGATTTTTTCCCTGAGTTTCTTTATATTCTTTCCGATCCTCTGGGCAAGCTGGTGGTTGTCAAGCTCCAAGGGCCTTTTACTCCTTTAGGTCCTTCTTTATTTCTTCCAGGAGCACTTCCTTTGTGAAGGGCTTTTCTAAGAAGGAGACATGACCAAGAACCTTGGTGCAGGCGTAGGTATCCTTCCTAAATACACTGGCGAAGATTACAGGTACGTTCTTAAACCTGGAGTCATTCCTCATCATGGCAAAGAGACGGTCCCCAGTGGGCTCTTCCATGATAATATCCAGGATTACTAGGTCAAACACCTTTTCTCTAACTTTTTTAATACCTTCCTTTCCACTACTGGCAAAGGTGAGATGGTAGCCCTCCCCTTCCAGCATCTCTTTATAGAAAAGCTGCATGTCCAAGTCATCTTCTACTATAAGAATTTCCTTTGACATGGTATCTTTCTCCTCAGGGGGTGTTCAAAGGCAAGGTGAACCTAAAAGTTGTTCCTTTATCCCTTCCCCGGGACTCGGCCCATATCTTCCCGCCGTGTCTCTGGACAATCTCTCTGCAGATGGTGAGGCCTATACCAAGACCTACAAAGGAGGGACTTTCCTGGACAAAACGTTCGAAGACCTTTCCCAACAGGTCTTTCTCCAGGCCCCTCCCTGTGTCCGTTACGGAGACCTCCACCTCACCAGGGAGCTTTCGCCCTGAGACCGTCACACTGCCCTGATTGGTGTACTTCACTGAGTTATCCAGGAGGTTCAGAAGCACATGCTGGAGCTTTTCGCTATCCCCATGGGCCCTGGATATGTCCTTAGGGAAGGAGTTTATTAGCCGGAGGCCCTTCTTACTGGCCTCCTCTTCTATCTCTTTTAGGGCCTTCGAAACCAGTATATCTAGGTCTACTTCTTCCTTCTTCAGGGGAATTTGACCTGATTCCAGGCGAGAAAGGTCTATTATATTCAGCACTGTGTGCTTCAGTCTATGGATGTTACTGAGAAGCAGGTCAAAGGCTGCCCTTCTCTTCTCTGCCTCTTTTCCTTCCCCAGCCTTCATGACCTGCTCGTAAAGATGCAGGCCCAT
>JAUQZZ010000099.1 GCA_030586765.1 Candidatus Brocadiales bacterium
CCTCAGGTCGTGGCAGGGGACGCAACTTACTGTGTTGTCATAAGAGAGCCTTGGGTCAAAATACAGCCTCTTGCCCAGGGCCACCTTCTCTGGGGTCATGGGATTATCCTCTGGCACCTCCAGGTCAGGGAGTCCCAGGGGGGCTTTTATCTTTTGTTGCCCATCAGTCTTAATGATGACACATTTTTGCTCATCGCCCTGGGCCACGGCAGGGGCCGGGGAGAAGAGGCAAAAAAGCGCCATTGAGGTCATAAGGTTCACCAGTGGGCTCTTCATGTTCTTCCTCCATTAAATCTTGAAGAAGGCTACAAGGCCCTCTTTTCTTCTTGTAGTTGCCCCATTTGTGTCCGCCTAAGGCGGATTTAGCTCGATAAATCGAGCGACTACAGGTTTATTCTGTAGTTGCCCCATTTATGGGGCAGTCCTGCGGTGCATGCCGGCATTAGAGGATACTAAGCCTTTCCCAGGGTCTTTGCCCCAGGGGACCACTCAGCCGGGCAGAGTTCCCCGGTCTGCAGGGCCTGCAAGACCCTGAGGGTCTCCCTTATGCTCCTGCCCACACCCAGGTCAGAGACGACCGCATAGCGCAGGGTGCCATTGGGGTCTATTATAAAGGTGCCCCTGTTGGCAATACCTGCATCCACCTTAAGCACTCCGTAGGCAATGCTCACCTTGTGGGAGGTGTCGGCCAGGATGGGGAACTTTACATCGGGAAGGTCTCGCTGGAGCCAGGCCTTGTGTGAGTAGGCGCTGTCAGTGCTTGCCCCTATGATTACAGTGCCCAGCTTTTCAAAGTCCTTCTGTGCAGAGGAAAAGCCTTTTATCTCTGTAGGGCATACAAAGGTGAAATCCAGGGGATAAAAGAAGAGCACTACCCACTTGCCCTTATAGTCGCTCAATTTTATCTTCTTCATCTCTCCGTTTACATAGGCAATTTCTTCAAAATCTGGGGCCTTCTCTCCTACCTTTGGTATGGTCTGAACTTCTCTTGCAGTAGCTGTTTCTACAGGGTCTTGGCCCTTTTTTCCTACCCTTGGCATGGTCTGACCTCCTCTAAGGTTTTGAAAATATCTCGGATTGTGGTAATATCTGGTGAATTATGGGGTTTAAGATATAGCCTCTTGCAGTAAAAATCAATAGCAGAGGATGGATTCCGTTTCCCCTGGATGGGAAGGAGTAGGGCAAACCTTTAGGTTTGCATAGGCGGGCCAAAGCCCTGCGCTACCAATAGACCTCTGTAGCGCAGACCTTTAGGTCTGCCTTTTATTGGAAGCAAGGCTAAAGCCTTGCCCTACAAAGATGCTAGGGGAGTAAGAATGTAGGGACAGGGCTTTAGCCCTGTCCGAATTGGACTCCAAAGGGAGTTTTGTAGCGTTGGAGCCGTGCCAAAGGCAGGTCTGCCTTCGGCATGACTTGCTCTAACGATTGAACGTGGCAGCAAGCTACCACGCTCTTGTCGGCACAGGGCAGCAAGCCCTGTGTTACCCGATTAAAAGGTATAACCAGTGAAAGGGGATGTTTTGTGGAGTTTTTGACAGAGGAACTGCATCACCTGGAGGAGATGGGTCTATACCGCAGGCCCCTGATTATAGAGGGCGTGGAAGGCCCCTTTGTGGTTATAGGGGGTAAGCGCTACCTATCCTTTTCTTCTAACAATTACCTGGGGCTGGCAGGTCACCCTCGGACAAAAGAGGCGGCCCAGCGGGCTATAGAGACATACGGCTGGGGGTCCGGGGCCTCAAGACTCGTCTCAGGCACTACCACCCTTCACGAGGCCCTGGAGTCTGCCCTGGGCGCATTCAAGGGGCAGGAGGCCGCAATAGTCTTTCCCACAGGGTATATGGCCAATGTGGGTACTATATGCGCCCTGGTCTCCAGGGGGGACATAGTTATTGGTGACAGGCTCAATCATGCTAGCATAGTGGATGCTTGCCGCCAGTCAGAGGCTAACTTCAGGGTCTACCCCCATAAAGATATGGATAAGCTGGAGGGCATCCTCAAGAGGTCCTCTCTTTACCGCAGGAGGCTAATAGTAACGGACAGCGTCTTTAGTGTAGATGGAGACCTGGCCCCTTTGACAGAGATAGTGGAGCTGGCCAAGAGATATGGGGCCATGACCATGGTGGATGATGCCCACGGCACAGGGGTCTTTGGCAAGAGGGGCAGGGGTGCATTAGAGCATCTCGGGCTTGAGGGGAAGGTGGACGTCCAGATGGGCACCCTGAGCAAGGCCCTGGGCGGTATGGGTGGCTTTGTGGCAGGAAGCAGGACATTAATAGAGTACCTGAGGAACAAGTCCAAGGCCTTCATATATACCACGGCCCTTCCTCCTGCCGCATGCGCTGCAGCTATGGAGGGGATAAGACTGATAGAAGAAGAGCCCTGGAGGAGGGAGACCCTGTGGAGAAATGTGAGTTATGTGGAGAAGGGTTTAAGGGATTCAGGGTTTAATATCCGCATAGAATCCCCCATCATCCCCATTTTATTGAGAGAGGCCAGAAGGGCCCTGGAGGTCTCAAGGATGCTCTTTGAGAAGGGATTACTAGTCCCCGCCATCCGTCCCCCTACAGTGCCAGAGGGCACCAGCCGCCTCAGGATAAGCCTCATGGTAGGGCATGAGCAGGGGCATCTGGATAGACTCCTTGAGGCCCTGGAGGCAGTAAAAGATTCTTTCCATTGAAAGTGTGTAGGAGGGGCGTATAATTAGCGTTGCCGAGCCTGCGTAGGACAGCCCGTTGGAGACGGAAGGCGCTCTTAAAATTTGGAAATCGAGGGATTTATTATGGTGAAAAGTAAGCCGCCCAACCAAATAGTGGGTAATGTAGGTCTTTATTATGCATGTTGCGAGTTATCGAAGTGTGGCTGGAATGTACTGCCGACCTCAAGAAATGCAAAAGGTGTTGATGTAGTTATTTATAATCAATCTGCTACACGGACTCATACCATACAGGTTAAGGCTTTAAGCAAGAAAAACCCTGTCCCTTTTGGCGGCAACTTGGATAGTTTGCTAGCTGATTATGTTGTTATATGTACAGGAGTCTTTGATGAAAAACCAGAAATTTTTATTGCCAAAGCTTCTGCAATAAGGCCCAAAATCCACGAAGGAATAAAGGATGGAAAGAAAAGCTATTGGCTCCAACCAAAGGACTACAAAGTTTTTAAAGTTTCTAGGGATAGAGATATAATAAATACAATAGGCGAGGGATATGACTAAAATTTTAGGCTCTGGACGAAAAACTTTAGTGCTTCATGGCGGTCTTCACTTTGTTTAGAAGAGGAGCCAAGAAGGGGGTGCAATTATATGAATAATAAGATAAATGAGATAAAGAAGGAGCTTGTTAAGGTACTGAAGAAGTACAAGGTGAAAAAGGCTGCGGTCTTTGGCTCTATTGTAAGGGGAGAGGCTACTGAAGAAAGCGATATTGACCTGCTCATTGAATTTGAAGGAAGAAGGAGCTTATTAGACCTAGTAGGTTTAAAATTAGAACTTCAAGAATTACTGAAGAGGAAGGTAGATGTTCTTACTTATGGCTCCCTGCATCCTCTCCTGAAGGAGAGTATATTGAGCGAACAAGAGGTGATTCTTTGAAGAAAGACGCCAGGGTATTCATAGAGCACATATTAGAGTGCATTGGATTGATTGAAAAATATATTGTAAACAAGACAGAAGGCGATTTCTTTAACTCTACCCAACTCCAGGATTCGGTTATTAGACGCATAGAAATTATTGGGGAAGCGGTCAGAAACATTCCAGAGGAAGTAAAAGAAAGACATCCAGAGGTTCCCTGGAAGAAGATTATAGGTATGCGAGATATCCTCATCCATGAATATTTTGGAATAGATTTGGGGTTAACGTGGGAGGCTGTAACAAAAGACATTCCAGATTTAAAGAGGAAAATGTTGAAAATAAGGAAAGAATTGAATCGAAGGTAGAATGCCCACCCATTAATATTTGATAGCCACTATCTCGTATTTCAAGGTGCCCATAGGCACCTTGATGTTCACCTGGTCGCCCACTCGGTGCCCAATAAGACCCCTGGCCAGGGGAGAGGAGATTAGTATCCTGCCATTGTGAGGGTCAGCCTCTCCCTCACCCACCAGATGGAATTGCTCCACGTTGCCATCATCCAGGTCTTTCACAGTGACTCTAGCAGTGAGGGCCACCGAATCCCTGGGCGCTTTGGCGGTATTTACCATGTGGGCGCGGGCCAGTTTATCTTCCAGGAGGCGTATCCTTGCCTCCAGAAGCCCCTGGGCCTCCCTGGCGGCATGATACTCGGCGTTCTCCCTCAGGTCCCCGTGGGCGCGGGCCTCTCCGATGGCCTTTTCAATCTTGGGCCGCTCCACGTTCTTGAGGTGGGCAAGCTCCTCCTCCAGTTTCTTCCTTCCCTCAGGGGTCATAGGGATTCGGTGCATGAGGGACCTCCTTCAACAACTGTTCTGATATCTCTGAAAACCCCACATCCGCCTTAGGCCGATTCCTCCCCCTGGGTGACGCAGGGCTTAAGCCCTGCGTCACCCTCTTTCCTCCATCCTATGCGGACTCAGAATGACACTATTGGGGCGATTTTTTTTAATTATACTCCTGAAGGTTTTCAAGGCAATCTTTTATTTGACCTTCTGGCCCTATTTCTTATAATTTCGCCTAGGCGAATCTGCCTGTGGTGTGACTCGTCCACAAGAAGGTGGGGAGAGGCAGCCTAAAATTTTTGGAAGGTTAGTGCTTCATTACTGCTCAGGTGTATTACCTGTGCGTCCTGGGGCATGGAGAAATGGAAGACCCTTGGGTCTATCTCCTCGTTAAGGTCCAGGTGGGAGAACCTCAGGAAGAGCCTGGTATCTGCCTTAGGCCAGTAGACCTCGATACTTCGAGGGATGCTGCATCCTGTGAGTTTTTTGTAATCACCCAAAGTCACATGCATGCGGAGGCTTCCGTCAGGGCTAAAGGACTCGTAACTTAACACATGGAGGTTGTGTCTCTCTACTACCAGGTGGGCCTGGCGGTTCCCCTGGGAGTCAGAGGTGTAGATAGACCATTCCTTAGGCCTGGTCTCAAAGGAGGCCACCTCGCCCGTGAGGGCATCCTGGAAATCTAAGAGACCTGCCACGTCATTAGGGGAGAAGTGGAGGCCCAGGTAGGTCATCTCCTGGGTGGCAAGGCCCTTATAGACCTTTTTCTCCTTGGGTATGTAGAGCCAGAACTCATGCCCATCGGATACCACGTCAAAGAGGGTGGTAAAGAGCTTACTGCATACAATCCTGAGTCTCTTGGGCCTCTCCATCCTCACGTAGCCGCTACAGATTAAAGGGCCGGTTAGGTCCCTGGAGGCCACAGTCAACTCCACCTTGGCCTTAAGGGTGGAGATCTTCTGGGCATTGGTGCTGACGTCGGCCTGTATCTCCTCCACGGAGAGAACCCTGGGCGGACCTATCACGACGTGTTCCATGGTGGCGCAGCCCACCAGAAGGATGATGAGACATAGGGCTGGTTTATATCTCAAGGGAGGGTCCTTGATGAAGGGTACTTTGAATCTCGCATGCATCTTCCTCTGTATATATCTTCAGGGTATTTGCTATGGGCAACCGGCCCAAGGCCCATGGCCTATGCACCGACATGACCTCAAGCATACAGGCCAGAGCCCCTTCCTGGGCTCCCAGAAGGGCCATCTAAAATGGAGCTACAAGACCAGTGGTGCCATCACCGCCAGCCCTATTATCGGCCCGGACGGGACCATATACATGGGTTCCAAGGATGGCAAGCTCTACGCCCTCAGCCCCCAGGGTGAGGCAAAGTGGGTTTTCCCCACGGAGGATGCCATTGAATCCTCTGTGGCTATTGCCCAAGATGGGACCATATATGTAGGCTCCTGGGACGGCTACCTCTATGCAATAAATTCAGACGGCTCAAAGAAGTGGGCCTACCCTGTAAGGGCAGGGGTTCCCTCCTCCCCCACCATCGGCCCGGAGGGGACCATATACGTAGGTGCCTGGGATGATAGGCTCCATGCCATAAGCCCCCAAGGGGACCGCAAGTGGAGCTTCCGCACCCAGGACCACGTCCTCTCCTCCACGGCTATTGCAGAAGACGGCACCATTTATTTCTGTTCCCAGGACGACCACCTCTATGCCTTCAACCCCGATGGCACAGGAAAATGGTCCTTCAGAACCCAGTACATTATAAATTCCTCCCCTGCCATTGGCAAGGATGGTATGGTATATGTCACCTCAGAGGATGGCAACCTCTATGCCGTCAGGCCTGACGGCTATATGAAGTGGGTCTTTAAAACCTCCTTAGATGTAGACTCCTCCCCTGCCATAGGAGAGGACGGGACTATATACTTTGGCTCAGGGGAAGGTATCCTCTTCGCCGTGAACTCTGATGGCACGGAGAAGTGGAATTTCCAGGTAGGCTCTACTATTGTTTCCTCTCCCACCCTGGGCAAGGACGGCACGGTCTATGTAGGGGCAAGGGACGGTATCTTCTATGCCGTGGGCCCTGACGGTAGGCTCAAGTGGAGCTACAAGACCTCTGGCCCTATAGAGTTTTCCTCAGCGGCCATAGACAAGGACGGCACAGTATATATAGGCTCCGAGGACGGTAGCCTCTATGCCTTTGGGGATTAGATATAAAATTGTAGCCGCACCCTTTATGGGTGCGTATAACGCAGGCTAAAGCCTGCGGCTACATGGTCTGTAATTAATTTATTCTGTAGCCGCACCCTTCAGGGTGCGCTTTAAGAAGAACCACGGCGGCGGATAAAAGGTGTAAGAGTGTAACGCTACCATTTAGGAATCCTTGAGGAGCAAATTGGTTGAGCAAAAGGGGTAAAATAAGGGAGAAATCTCACCGTTTACCCAGAGCACATTATCAGGGCCTGATAACAGTAGCCTTTACCCTGTGTATTAAAGGTAGGGTTCACTGTTTTATAAATGACGCTGTGGTGTCTCATGCCATTTCCTTGCTTGCCGATGTGCTTAAACAACAAAAGGCCAGGGCAGTGGTCTACTGTTTTATGCCAGACCATGTACACCTTATCATTGAAGGCAGGGAGGCGGTTTCTGACTTATGGCAGGCAGTGGTAGATTTTAAACAGCTAATGGGCTTCTGGTTTAGTAAAAATCTACCTAATGTAAAATGGCAAAAGGATTTTTATGACCACATTTTCATGCGAGACGAAGATTTGGGGACTAGAATTCGCTATATTCTGGATAATCCAGTACGCTGGGGTATGGTTAAGGATTGGAGGCAATATCCTTATAAGGGCGCAATTGGATACAATTTAAATAAAACCCTCATACAGGTAAAATAAGGGTTATATAGCTGTGGCAGTGGTAGCCGCACCCTTTATGGGTGCGTATAACGCAGGCTAAAGTCACGCCGTAGGCGGATCTGCCT
>JAUQZZ010000010.1 GCA_030586765.1 Candidatus Brocadiales bacterium
GGGTAGGGGGAGGGTGATTCTCTATTTATCGTGTAGGGCAAGGCTTTAGCCTTGCCTACGCAAACCTAAAGGTTTGCCCTACAAGGATATGAATCAGGTTAATAATCACCCCCTCCCTTCTCGTGCCTGAGGCAGACCCGCCTCTGGCGGGCCTCCCCCATCAAGGGGGAGGAAGAACTGAATTTGAATCTTATAAATAATAGTTTTTCAGAGCTCCCAATATATGAGGACTCCGAAAATCAAAAATTGTATTGTAATGCAGGGCCGCGCCGCCACAAAAACTGACGGATTCGTCTCTGACGTGACATATCCTCGCAGGCGAACTTGCTACCCATCTTGGTGGGACTACAAGCCTAGAAGAAAGATATGGAAGGGCTGACATCAAGGAGCCGTATCACTCTATACCCTCTAACAATGAAAAAAAGGGCTACAGGTCACTTCTATTGCAGAAGTTGTGTTATTACTCCGAAGGAGGCCCTAGGTTATCTGTCTCCAGAAGCTCTCGGGCATGTCGTAAGCGAGCTTTAGAGAGCCATTGGCCCCTGCGTATATAGGTTCCTCCACCCTGCAGACCTTTCCACCACCAAATTCCTCCAGTCCCTCTTCTATGAGCTTGTCCAGGCCTTTGAGCTGGCTCATTCCCCCTGCCAGGATAACGTTCTTTAAGATGCTTTCCTGGAACTCAGGGTCATAGGTAGCAATCAGGTTCCCTGCGGCCTCAAGGATAGGAGGCACTATGGCTTTGCAGGCCTGCCGGCACTCCTCTGTTATATCTATAACCCTTGGCTTTCCATCCACTGGCACTTTTACCACAACCCTATCATTAGTATCAGAGACAAATCCGTATCTTTCCTTTATCTCTCTGGCCATGTTTATGGTAAGTTGGACTTCTGGGTGATTCTCTTTTACCAGCTTCAGCAATAGCTCATCCACATAGTCTCCTGCGGTGGTGAGGGTTATCTGGTCGTTCTCCTCTGGTAGTGCACCGTGCATCCTGCAGAGGTCTACAGTGCCTGCACCTATATCAATGATTAGGGCATCCTCTAGCATATCCAGCCCGTAGGCCACGGAAAAGGGTTCTGAGACAACTATAACAGACTCTAAGGTCTCCGAGGCCGCCTCAACCAAGGCCTGCTTATTTATTACGCTGGCCTGAGCTGGGGCACCTATAACACCGTAGACTGGGCGCCCCTTTTCAGGAGCCGCCAGGCTCACTATGTATTTTACTAGCTCCTTGGCTGCCTCCCTGTGTTTGCTTATATGTTCGGGGTTTGCCAGGGATGAGCCGTCTGAATACTTAATCACACCCTTTTCAAAGGGCCTGACTATGTTGAGGGCCAGCCTGTGCCGCAGAGCCTCGTAGCCAAAGACTACCTCCCTGCCAAATAACTTTCTGGAGACGTCGTCCTTGGGCCAACCTACTACATTTAATATGGTCTTCCTCAGGCCATTACTGGCCGTTATAGAGGCCCTATAGGTGCCTAGGTCTATCCCCATGTAAATGGGTCCGAAATCGCCCGTCCCTTTAGCCATCTCTGTCATTTTTAACCTCCGCGATAGAAAAGATAAAATTTATTTAAGATTCTTTGCCAGATTCATTCCTGTCCGAGGGCCTTGCCTTCTCACGGAGAAGGATATTTTGTCTAAGGAGGTCCTCAAGAAGACCTCCCTTCTTTTTCTCCTGCCTCTCTACAGGGGGAGAGTCGGATGATGGGCCATACAATTCCTTATTATAACCAGCAGTAAGAAAAGGTTGACCCACAGGTAGCGTTCTCTCCAAAAGGGCTTTTAGGAGGTCCTCTTCCAGTCTCTTAGAGAATTCCTCGGGAAGCTCCTTCTCTCCCAGGATTTCCTTAAGCCCTTGCAAGGTTTCCGACACTGCTTCCTTTAATCTCACCTCCCACTTTTCTTTAGTCAGGTATGCCTCTGGTATGGCCTCTTTGGGGGCCTCCTTATATCTTTCTAGCTCCCCGCGGAGGCCTGCTATGTGGGCCTCTAGTTCCTTACAATGCCTCTCAAGGGCATCCCTTTCTACAGTGAGGGACTGAAATCTTTTTTGAACCTCCCCCTCCACAGACTTATCTATTAGTTCAACAATATCTTTCACACTGAGGACCTTAAGCTCCTTTAGGCCCTTTTTGTGAAACTCCTTCAGGGACACATAGGAGGCTACTTGGTTGATTACCTGACTAACATCGAGGCTAGGCTGGTCTGCGGAGGAACTGAACTTCTCAAGATCCATTAATAACTATCTTTCTGGTTAAGGGGTTTCTAGAAAGAAACCTTACCGCTTCTGGCGGAGTCTACAATAACAACAATTACTTGTCAATAATATATTTCTATTGTACGTAAACCTTCTTCCCGCAAATGATTAAGAGCGCATACAAAACTCTTGATACTCATAAGGGAAAAGGTTTATAATTTTAATAATTTCATCTTCTAGAAGGAGGCTGGGCCTTGAAGCTAAAAGTAAACGAAATCTTTAAGAGCATCCAGGGAGAGTCCTCTTATGCCGGGCTACCCTGTACCTTTATCAGACTTACAGGGTGCAATCTGAGGTGCAATTACTGTGACACGGTGTATGCCTATGAAAAGGGTATAGTGATGACTCTAGAAGAGATATTGATGGACGTGGAACTCTTGGGCTGTAGTTTGGTAGAGATTACCGGGGGTGAGCCGCTGCTCCAATCAGAGGTTAGTGGACTGGTGGAGGGGCTCCTTAATAAAGGATACAAGGTGTTGGTGGAGACCAATGGCAGCCTGGACATAGATGTCCTTCCCCAAGGTGCAGTAAGAATAATGGACCTGAAGTGTCCTGATAGTGGGATGGCTGATAGAATGGATTGGCAAAACATAGAAAGGCTCAGGCCCATAGACGAGGTAAAGTTCGTTCTCAGTTCCAGGGGTGATTACCTCTGGGCCAGGGAGGTCATAGAAAGGTACAGACTGAAGGATAAAGCAAAGGTGCTCATGGGTGTAGCCTATGGTAGAATAGAGCCCAGGCTTGTAGCCCAGTGGATACTGGAAGAGGGACCAGAGGTACGTTTCCAGCTTCAGCTCCACCGCTATATATGGCCCCATGGTACAGAGGAGGGCTTGAGGTTGAGGAGTGGTTGCAGGTATGAGAGAGAATTTAGCAGTGGTTCTCCTGAGCGGAGGGATGGATAGCTGCGTGACAGCTGCCATAGCCAGGGAATTCTATGAACTGGCCCTTCTTCACGCTAATTACAGACAAAGAACTGAGAGCAGGGAGCTAAAGGCCTTTAATGACATCGCCACCTACTATGGTGTCCCTAAGGAGAGGAGGCTCATCATAGACATGGGCTACCTGGGGGCCCTGGGTGGTTCCAGTCTCACCGACAAGAATATAGAGGTACCCCAGACCGTCCATAGCGAAGCGTCGGAACGGCAGGCAGAACTTCCTGTCAGGGGGATTCCCAGTACCTACGTTCCTTTCCGGAATACCCACCTCCTTATGACTGCGGTCTCCTGGGCAGAGGTCATAGGCGCAGAGAAGGTATTCATTGGGGCAGTAGAGGAAGACAGCCCTGGCTATCCAGATTGCAGGGTACTGTACTATAAGGTCTTCAATAAGCTGGTGGAGGTGGGTACTAAGCCCCAGACTCGAATAACCGTAGAGACCCCTCTCATCCAGCTAAAGAAGTGGGAAATAGTGAAGAGGGGTATTTCCCTAGGAGCCCCTTTCCACCTAAGTTGGTCTTGCTACCAGAGGGAAGACAAGGCCTGTGGTCTATGTCACAGTTGTGTCCAGCGGCTGAAGGCCTTTAGTGAGGCAGGATATAAAGACCCAATACCCTATGAAGAGCTCAAGAGTTTAAGAGCTTAAGGGGGCCAAGAGAAATTAGAGGGAGTCCTCTGCAGGGTTGCCTTTACCCACAGCCTGTAGGGCGGCCTTCGCTGCCGACTGTTCCGCCTCCTTCTTACTATTGCC
Source organism: Candidatus Brocadiales bacterium (assembly GCA_030586765.1). Lineage (GTDB taxonomy): Bacteria > Planctomycetota > Brocadiia > Brocadiales > Bathyanammoxibiaceae > JAUQZZ01. The sequence goes on from JAUQZZ010000010.1 coordinate 3,953, forward strand.
CTTACCACGGCCATATTCTTCATCCTTTATCACTACCATTACCTCAAAGGTCTTACCGTGGTCAGGGCCCTCCTGTTTGATTACCTTGTAGTGCGGGGTAGTGGTCAGATGTTTCTGACAGTACTGCTGAAGGAGGGATTTATAGTTCTTTTCGTGCTCGTCCTTTGACACAAGCTTTATCTCCTCACCAAGATGGGTGAGGATGAAGTCGTGGGTGGCCTGGAGTCCCCTGTCCAGATAGATGGCGGCAATAATGGCCTCAAATACGTTAGCTATCAGGGACCTGGGAAAGCTCTGTCGGTCTGAAAGCCCCTTGCCCACGGTTATATAATGTCCCAGTTTTAGCCTTTTCCCCACCTTGGCTAATAAGGCCTGGCTCACTACTACAGATTTTATTCTGGTAAGTTCTCCCTCAGGACATTCCGGGAAGGTCTTGTACAGGTGCTCAGAGATTACCATCCCCAGGATAGCATCTCCCAGGAACTCCAGTCTCTCATTGCTTCCATTGTATTCCAGCCTGCAGGATGTGTGTACAAGGGCCCTCTCAAGCAATGTAACGTCCTTAAAAGAATACCCTAGGCCCTCCTGGCATTTTTTAAGGCTTTCACACCTATCAGTTACCTGCGTTGTCATCCTTCTGAAATCTTCTCTCCTTGAATAACATAGATTCTTCTATAGAGGTATACTTTGTAGCAGCTTGGATGAGTTCGTTGGAGGTGCTTTTGCGGAAAGATACCACCTCCACCCTGCAGCCGTGGGCTTTCAACATCTCTACCAGGGGGACAAAATCCCCATCCCCAGAGACCAGCACCACAGTATCGAGTTTTGGTGCAATGGCAATAGTATCTATCGCTATACCCATATCCCAATCCCCCTTAGCAGTACCGTCTGGCCGGAGGCGGAGGTCCTTGGACTTGATCTCGTAACCCAGCCGCTCCAGGGCATCTGTGAAGCCAGATTGGTCAACATCTGGTTTCTGGACCACATAGGCTATGGCCCTTACCAGATTCCTTTGCCCTACAATCTCTTGAAGGAGTTTACTATAGTCAATCTTTGACTGGTGTATGGCCTTTGCCGAATAGAACATATTTTGTACATCAACAAACACCCCTACCCTCTGGTCAGAACGCTTCACGGCATCTTGCGGCATACCACACTCCTTGGAAACAATACAAAAATATAACAAATTCATTTTATCAGGCCTATTACGGCAGTCAAATTAATTTTATTGACACTCTCCTTAAATTCTGGTATATATACCATTTAAAACAAAGTGTACCTTCAGAGACTCCTCCATCAGGAAAGCTACCCCAGAAGTCAAGTTATGGAAATCCAGAGTGCCCTAGAATCCCTTAGAAGACAGATTGACGAGCTAGATTCTAGGATAGTCCTCCTCCTGAATGAGAGGGCAAAGGTTGCTCAACAGATAGGCGAGGTCAAGAGGCAGACAAACACCCAGGTTTATTACCCTGATAGGGAGCAACAGGTCTACCAAAGGGTTACCTCTGAGAACAAAGGCCCTCTACCCAATAACTCCCTTGCGGCCATATATAGAGAGCTTATAGCCGGTTCCAGGGCCTTAGAGGGCCCCCTCAAGGTCTCCTTTTTAGGCCCTGTAGGCACCTTTAGCTACGTGGCCGCTAGGAAGAGTTTTGGCCCCTCCGTGGAATACCTGCCTCAGAAGGCTATAGACTCCGTCTTTAGGGAGGTAAAGGCAGGTCGGGTAGACTACGGCATAGTCCCTGTAGAGAATTCCACCGAAGGTGGGATCCGTGAGACCCTCCACGCCTTCCTTGAGTGTGATGTAAAGGTCTGTGCCGAGATTGTCCTTCCCATACAGCACAGTCTTATGTCTAACTCTGTCCCAGAGAAGATTAAGAGGATATACTCCAAGCTCCAGGTCTTTTCCCAGTGTAAGAATTGGCTTGCCAACAACTTCCCTGAGGCAGAACTCCTGGAGGTAGGCAGTACCACAGAGGCTGCCCAGATGGCGAAAAAAGAAACAGGTGCTGCTGCCATAGCACATGCCGAAGTGGCCGAGCCTTATAACCTAAACATACTTTACCAAAACATCGAAGACAATCCCAATAACGTCACCCGATTCTTTATTCTAAGCCAGAAATTCTCTGGCCCCAGCGGACAGGACAAAACGGCCATAATGTGTTATATAAAGAACCAAGTGGGCGCACTTTATGAGCTCCTCCACCCCTTCAAGAAGTACGGCATCAACCTGACCAGCATAGAGTCCCTACCTTCCCGTAAGAAGGCCTGGGACTACAGCTTCTACATAGATTTTGAAGGCCATGTCCAGGATGAGAGGGTCAGAAAGGCACTAGAGAAGGTCGGTAGTAGATGTTTAGAGCTTAGGATATTAGGTTCCTTCCCAAGGAGCAATCAATTCTCATAAGGGAACGGTTATGCCGAGGCCTTTTATTGTAGGCAACTGGAAGATGAACCTGAGCCTTCAGGAGGCGAGAATTCTAGCCACAGCCCTAAGGAAAAGGCTTGTGGGGGTGGAGGGTGTGGATGTAGGGGTATGCCCTGCTTTTGTCTTTCTCATGGAGATATGTTCCATTCTGAAGGGAAGCGGCATCTTTGTCGGGGCGCAAAACATGCACTGGGAGAGAAAAGGGGCCTTCACAGGTGAGGTCTCAGGGGAGATGCTAAAAGAGATAGGATGCACCCACGTAATACTTGGTCACTCTGAAAGGAGACATGTCTTTGGAGAGATAGACCAGGTAATAAACGCAAAATTAAGACTGGCCTTTGCCTTGGGTCTTAGACCTATCTTCTGTCTTGGAGAAAAACCAGAGGAGAGAGAATCGGGAAGGACTTTTCAGGTGGTAGATAGGCAACTAAAGGCGGGTTTAGAGGGCCTGGAGATAGAAGAGGTATCCCTCTTGACCATTGCATACGAGCCTGTATGGGCCATAGGCACGGGAAAGAATGCCACTCCAGCCCAGGCAGAGGAGGTGCACAGCTATATCAGGGGTCTTCTAAAGAAGGCCTATGGGGAGGAGGTATCCTCTCAGGTGAGGATACAGTACGGAGGCAGCGTCACCCCACAGAATACCGCTGAACTCCTGGCCCAACCAGAGATTAACGGCCTCTTAGTAGGAGGCGCCAGTCTAAAGGAGGAGACATTCCTAAAGATAGTCTCTATGGCCATGGAACAACTTAGGAGTCCAATATAGGGGTAAGAAATGGAACTTGGGACGGAAAGAACCTTTAAATGGGCCCTGGCCATACTAGTGGTCTTCGGCCTTGTAGTTACTATGTTTGCGTTGAGGATGGCTACAGCCCTCAAATTCTTGCTTATCGTGAACTGTATCGTGCTAATAGGAACGATACTGCTGCAGGCTGGGAAGGGTGGAGGGCTGGCGGCCATAGGTGGTCTGGCAGACCAATCTACCTTTGGTACAAGGACAAGTACCTTCCTGAGCAAGCTTACTTATTTTATAGGCGCAGTCCTTCTAGTTTCCACCATCTGTCTCACCAAGCTTTCCACTATGAAAGTGGTGGAAAAGGCACCTGTGAGGCCCACCACGCAGGCCCCAACGACACCCCCAGGACATCCACCCATAGAGAAGAAGCCTGCTGCGGCCCCACCACCTGCCCAGGAGAAGAAGGAAACGAGTCCAGCCCTGGGATGGAAGGAGGAAAGGCCTCCAGAGGGAGAAAAGCCAACTGGGGAGAAGAAAGAAGTGGTACCCCCTCCAGGCGCTGCTAAAGAATCAGGTCAATAAATCTTCGATGCTAAAAAGCATGACAGGGTACGGAAGCGCAGAGTATAAGGATGACAAGGTATCTTTGCATGTAGAGGTTCGTTCTATTAACAACCGTTTTTTGAAGATCACCTCCCGGCTCCCCGAGGCCTTTATTGCCTATCAGGAGCAGTTGGAAAGACCTCTAAAGGAGAGGGTTTCCAGGGGCAGTGTCCACCTGGATGTGGAATATAGACCTCTTGTAGAGGCACCTGAATATCATGTTAATCTAGAGACCTTGAAAGGCTATTACCGCTCCTTGGAGAAGCTTAGAGAAGAGCTAGGGCCTGAGGGAGATGTGCCCATTGCATCTCTATTCTCCCTCCCGGGCATCTGTGAGAGGATTAAGACCCAGGAAAGGGGTGTAGAGGAGCAGGTTCCTGTACTGGAGGGGCTTGTTACGACGGCCTTAAACCAACTCCTGGAGATGCGCACCCAGGAGGGCGGGGCCCTGGAGAAGGATATTATGCGGCATAAGATGGAAATAGAAGGCCTCCTGGTTGGGTTGGAAAGGAAGGCCCCTGAGGTAGTGTCCCACTACAGGGATAGGCTAAGAAAGAGGGTATCTTTACTCCTGCAAGAGACTAACGTAGAACTCTCCGATAGTGACCTTGCCAGAGAGGTAGCCTTCTTTGCAGAGCGTTCCGATATTACTGAGGAGCTTGCTAGACTGAGGAGCCACCTCCAGCAGATGGAGGACACTGTGCGGGAGGGGGGCCCTGTGGGAAGGCGACTGGAATTTATTGTACAGGAGATGTTTCGAGAGGCCAATACCATGGGCTCCAAGGTCTGCGATGGCGATATGCTCAAGGACATAATAGATATTAAGCTGGCGATAGAGAGGATAAAAGAGCAGTCCTTCAATGTGGAGTGAACGTGGAAACTCAAGAGGCCAGGTGGTGATAATCTCCGGTCCCTCAGGTTGCGGTAAGACTACTATATGCCAGGAGCTTGTCAAGGACCCAAGGGTAAGGAAATCTATCTCAGTTACTACCCGACCCCGCCGTCCTCAGGAGAAAGAGGGTAGGGACTATTATTTCGTTACAGAAGAGGAGTTTGAAAGAAAGAGAAAAGAGGGTAAGTTTGCAGAATATGCCCGCTACTCAGGACACCTCTATGGGACGCTTCTGGAGCCCCTGGAGAGGGCCCTGGAGCAAGATATGGTCTATCTACTGGAGATAGATGTACAAGGGGCCAGGCAGATAATGGAGAGATTTCCCCAAGCCCTTTCTATCTTCATCTTACCCCCTGAGGAGGGTGTCCTGAAGAGGCGCCTCCTGGGCAGGGGCACCGACCTGGGGAAAGGACTGGCCACACGCGTAGAGATAGCAAAGGAGGAACTGAGCCACGCCTCCCGATACAGATACCGCGTGGTGAACGATAGGTTGGAAAGGGCTGTGGAAGAGATACGCATAATCTTGGGATTGGACCAGAAGGAACATAGATGATGCACAGTAGGGCAGGCATCTTGCCCCTGAACTTGATTCGGGGCTGGTGGGCGAGACGCCCACCCTACCGAGTTTTTTCAGAGGATCTTGTTTATCTTTAAAGAATACTTTTCAAGATAATAGGTTATGATGGCACACAGTATTATTCTTGGAGTTACAGGTAGCATTGCAGCTTACAAGGCCTGCGAGATTGTCTCTAGCCTGGTGAAGATGGGCGTCAACGTAATAGTAGTGATGACCAGCTCTGCCCAGCATTTCGTTAGCCCTCTCACCTTTAGTACCCTCTCTCGAAATGAGGTGGTGACCGACTTCTTTGGAAGGCAGGAGGTTTATGACCCTCATCATGTCTCTCTGGCCGATAGGGCAGACCTTATACTCCTTGCCCCTGCCACAACGAGCCTCATTGGTAAACTGGCCTCAGGTATCTCTGACGACATCTTAACCTGTACGGTGCTAGCCTCCCAGGCCAGGGTGCTTATTGCCCCTGCTATGGATGACCGAATGTATCACCACCCAATAGTTCAGGGGAATATTAAAAGGCTCAAGGACATTGGGTACAAATTCATAGGCCCGGTAGAAGGCCCTCTGGCCTCAGGTAGGGTTGGGGTGGGCCGATTGGCCCCAGTGGAAGATATAGTAAAGACGGTTTTGAAGGAGTTGGAGGGACTCTCCCCCGAATCCTTAACACCTGATTCCAGGAGGAAAAAGGCACCCCAGGAACACATTGGTGAAAAGACTAAAAGTTAACATAAAAAGAAAGGATAGTTGTAGGGACCTGCCTCTGCCGCAGTATATGAGCGAGGGGGCTAGCGGCGTCGACCTCTATGCAGCGGTAGAGGACGAAGTGGTGATAGAACCCCAGGAGATAAGGTCAATCCCTACAGGGGTCTCTATAGAACTCCCCTCAGGATACGAGGGCCAGGTGAGGCCCAGGAGCGGGTTAGCCATAAATCACGGCCTCACCATCGTCAATGCCCCAGGGACAATTGATAGCGACTACCGTGGAGAGATATGTGTAATCCTGTGTAATCTGGGAAAGAATCCAGTCAAGATAAGACGCGGGATGCGCGTTGCCCAACTAATCTTTCAGCCCGTGTTAAAGGCCGATTTCTTTGAGGTAGAAGAACTACAGAAAACCCGAAGGAATGAGGGGGGATTCGGGCATACGGGGACATAAAACTTATGGAAAAGAGGAAACTGCTAAAGATAACCCTGGCCGTGTTTCTTATATGCTTTTCGGTCTTCACCTGGATAAGTATGGTTACCTACCATCCCACGGATCCGCCCTTTGCTGATTACCCCCAGAAAGGGGGCATAACAAACTACTGTGGCAGATTAGGCGCAGAGCTTTCTGGCTATGGATTATCAGGGCTGGGGATAGGGGCCTATATACTTACAACCCTTATCGGGGCCTGGGGTGGAATACTCCTGTGGAGGGGAAGGGTGGAAGACCTGTGGGTAAAGGCAATAGGAGGCATATTGCTCATCCTCTCCCTAACGGTAGTTCTCGGTCTGCTGGGGCCTTTTAAACCCCTTGCTGGGGGAATTTCTTTGGCTGGGGGTGTTTTGGGTACAGCCGCCGCAGGGAGACTGCTGGAGCACCTGGGCCTGGCGGGCACCTGTGTTTTCTTGACCTTCGGATTTCTAACCTCTAGCATGCTTCTCTTCAATTTAAGTCCCTCTGAAGCAGTACTCCTCCTATCTAAGAAGGCTAAGAAGCGAGCAAAGGAGGCAATCCCAGAGGAGTCAAGCAACTCTGCAGGAGAAGTGGTAGCTGAGCCTTCTGGAGAGGTGACTACAAGGTCCTCCTCAGAACCCCTACTTTTACCCATAGAGCTCCTGGACGAGCCCACCAAGGGACAGGACGCCCAGGACGAGGAGTCTCTGAGCAGGAATAGGGAGATATTAGAAGGTACCCTAGCCCAGTTTAATATAATAGCCCAGGTGGTGGGCTTTGAAAAGGGCCCTGCCATAACCATGTATGAGCTGGAATTGGCCCCTGGAACCAAGGTCTCCAAGGTGGTATCCCTCTCAGACGACCTGGCTATTGCCCTCAAGGCCCCTAGTATTAGGGTAGTGGCGCCCTTAACAGGGAGGTCTACGGTAGGCATAGAAGTGCCCAACCGAAGCAGGATGGTTGTCAGGCTCAGGGAACTTCTGGAACTCTTACAGGAGGGCAAGATAGACCTAGGGGATAATGCCATACCCCTCCCCCTGGGTAGGGATATAACTGGTTATCCTATCTTTTGGGACCTCTCGGTCATGCCCCATCTCCTCATCGCAGGAACCACAGGCTCAGGAAAATCTGTCTGCCTTAACTCCTTGATATTGAGCATCCTCTTTCTCAGGTCCAGAAGGGATGTGAAACTCTTACTTGTGGACCCAAAGCTGGTGGAGTTCTCAGCCTTTAAGGACATACCCCATCTTATTAGCCCGGTGGTTACGGACGTGAAGGAGGCCCAGGCGGTGTTAGAGTGGGCGGTAAAGAAGATGGATGAGCGTTACGGGCTCCTGGCCAGGGCAGGGGTCAAGAATGTCACCGAGTATAACAAGCTGGGAGAGGAAGGGCTTAAAAGGATGCTGGGTCCCAGTGGCAGTGCGGACCCCGAGGCAAGACATCTACCTCACATAGTGATAATTATAGACGAACTGGCTGACCTTATGATGGTGGCCTCAAAGAAGGTGGAAGATTCTATCATCCGCCTCTCTCAGAAGTCCAGGGCTGTGGGCATCCATCTTATCGTCTCCACCCAGAGGCCTTCCGTGGATGTGGTTACTGGTCTTATTAAATCTAATCTGCCTGCCAGGATTTCTTTCCATGTGGCCTCCAAGGTGGATTCCCGCACGGTGCTAGATCAAAATGGTGCGGAAAAACTCTTGGGAGGGGGCGACATGCTCTTTATACCTCCGGGCACCACCGAACTCTTGAGGGTGCAGGGCACCTACACTAGTGACGGGGAGGTGAAAAGAGTGGTGGAATTCCTCAAGAGGCAGGCACCCCCTGAGTTCTCTTCTGAACTCAGGCAGTGGAAGCTCCAGGCCCGAAGGGAAGAGAAAGAAGACCCCCTCTACCAGGAGGCTGTGAGAGTGGTTCTTAAGGCAAGAAGATGTAGCGAGAAGTTCCTCCAGGAAGAGCTTCGCGTCAGTTACCCCCAGGCCGTTCGTCTGCTGGACCAGATGGTGGAGGATGGCATTATAGGAGAATATAAGGGGCTAGAGCATCGTGAGGTCCTTCTCAATCTAGAAGACTGGGAGCCCCAGAGGCAAGAAGGTGGTAAGGAGAAAGTAAGAGGATGAGCTCACCAAAGGTTGCCCTTATAAGTCTGGGGTGTACAAAGAATCTAGTGGATTCTGAGAAGATACTGGGACGGATGGTCCAGGGGGGCGCTGTACTGTGCCAAGACCCCTCAACAGCCGATACACTCATCATCAACACATGTGGTTTTATAAAAGAGGCAAAGGAGGAGTCCATAGATACCATCCTCCAGATGGCTAAATTAAAAGAGGAAGCCCATCTGAAGAAGCTCATAGTTACGGGTTGTCTGGCCCAGCGCTACCAGGAAGACTTACTCCAGGAGATACCCGAGATTGACCACGTGGTCGGCCTGGAACGCCTTGACAGCCTTGTCCAGTTCACGGGCCTAAGGCCCAGCAACGGCTCATGCCATGAGGAAAAATACAGTATACGCCTTACCCCAAGGCATTATGCCTATTTAAAGATATCAGAGGGCTGCGACAACCGCTGTAGCTATTGTGCCATACCTGCTATAAGAGGGGCCTTCAGGAGCAGGCCCATGGAAAACCTTCTCCAAGAGGCAAGGCAACTGGTAGAGACAGGGGCCAGGGAAATAAACATTATCGCTCAGGACAGTACCCTTTATGGTATAGACCTTTATGGGAGGCAACGCCTCCACGAACTCCTCCAGGGGCTCTCGGAGATAAGACCTCTCAGGTGGATAAGGCTCCTCTATACCCACCCCGCCCATTTCTATCCTGCCCTTGTGAGGGAGATAGCAAAGAATGAAAAGGTTGTAAAGTATATAGACCTACCCATCCAGCATATTAACGATAATATACTTCGTAAGATGGGTAGAGGGATAAATCATAGGGGGATAGAGGAATTGATAGATGGGCTTAGGAAAGAGGTGCCAGGGCTTTTCTTGCGCACTACGGTAATAGTGGGCTTCCCAGGAGAGGGGGAAGAGGAGTATAAGGAACTCCTTGGGTTCCTAGAAAAGACGGCCTTTGAGAGGCTAGGGGCCTTTTGTTACTCCAGGGAGGAAGGCACAGTTGCGGCGTCCATGAAGGGTAGCGTCCCCCAGAAGATAAAACGCAAGAGGCTAAAAGGGATTATGGAGCTCCAGCAGAGGATTACCTTTGAGCATAATGCCCGCTGGGTGGGAAGGGACTTAGAGGTATTGATAGAAGGCCCTTGTGGGCAGGAAGAGGCCAATCTGCCAGGAGCAGGACAGGCCCCGTACCATCATGGTGCAGGGCAGGCCTGGCTGGCCAGGTTCTACGGCGACGCCCCAGAGGCAGACGGTAATGTTGTAGTCTATGGCTCAGGGTTAGCACAAGGTGAATTCAGAAGGGTATCTGTAATACTCGCTGAGGGATATAATCTTGTTGCCCGTTGTGTGGAGTGATTATAAGGTAGGGAGGAAGGGTGTGCTTAAGAGGCTCTTTTGGCCCGTTTCTTACGTGTTAGTTCTAAATAAGACCTTTGGCCTGCCAAACCAATTAACTGTCCTTAGATTCATTATCGGCATTCTCTTCCTTGTTGTCCTCTCTTCTAAACTATTCCATCTAGCCCTGGCACTATTTTTAGTAGCCATGGTTACAGACTTCCTAGACGGATATCTCGCCAGAAAGAAGGGCCTGATAAGCAACTTCGGCAGGATGGCCGACCCCTTTGCCGATAAGATGATTATCTGCGGTGGGCTTATAATCCTTACTTCCTTTGCTCCTTCTGTGTTAGAGCCCTGGATGGTGGCCGTAATCGTGGTAAGGGAACTAGTTATAAGCATCCTCAGGGGCTATGCGGAGATAAGGGGAATTCCCTTTCCCAGCAGTATATGGGGGAAGTTTAAGATGGCCGTCCAGTCCGTCACCCTCTGCGCCCTCCTTTTTGTTGCGGGTTGCTGGGGTCAATACCCCTGGGCGATGAAAGGCCTTAATGAATTGGTATGGTTTACTGTAATCCTCACAGCCTTCTCAGGGCTACCCTATCTATATAATGCCTGGCAGACCTTTCAGGGGGGCAGTAGAGGCATCGGGTTAGAGAAGGAACCTTATGAACTTCTGTAAGACCAAGGCCATTACCTTAAAAAGGAGGGATTATAGTAATACCAGCCAGATAGCTACCTTCTATACCTTGGATTATGGGAAGGTCCAGACCCTGGCAAAAGGCTCCAAACGCATAGGAAAGAAGGTACTTGGCTCTATTGACCTCCTCTGTTATAGTGAATTAATCTTTATAAAAAGGGAGGGTTCTGGGCTGCATGTGCTTACCGAGTGGGAGCTACTGGAGGATTTCCCTGCCTTTAGGAAGAACCTGGAGAAATTTTATGCGGGATGCTATGTGGTAGAACTGGTAGGGGAGCTCACTGAAGAGGAGGAGAAAAATGAACCCCTGTTCCTCTGTATCCTTGATGCCCTTTGTGGGCTTTCAGGGACCAAAAACCCTACAGTGAATCTCCTCGCTCTGGAATTACAGATGCTTAAGCACTTAGGTTACCTGCCGTCTTTAGAAGAATGCGTGTGTTGCGATGGTAGGCTTCTTCAGGGCTCGGATGCCTTCTATAGCCCAGTCCACAGGGGACTGTTGTGCAAGAGTTGTTCTGGGGAGGATGGCTATAAGCGTCTATCCCCAGGTGCACTTCAGGCAGCAAAGTTTCTTGTAAGTTCTAAGGCAGCAGGCCTGGGGCGCCTGAGATTGTCTCCTTACCTCTGTGGGGAGCTGCGGGGCTTGAGCGCTGATTATCTCTCTTTCGCCTTGAATAAGCCTATGGATATGTGGAAATATTTAAGATGAGGCACAAGATTTTTCTTTTAATGTTCTGGGTAGTGCTCTGTTGGGTCTCTATCCAAGACGCCTATGCCAAATGGGTTTGGAATAAAGAATCGGGTTGGGTAGACCCCCTTACCCTGAACCCAGGCATACCAGACCAGCGCTACAAACTGGCTCTGGCCATGGCGATGGACCGTAAATATGATAGTGCGGTAAAGGAATTTCAAGCCCTACTGAAGAGGTATCCTAAATCAGACCTGGTTGAGCCCTGCATGTTTAACATCGGACATGCCTACTTCTTGGCGGGGAAATACAAGAAGGCCTTTAATGCCTATGAAAGACTGCTAGAAAGGTTTCCTGGTACGCGATTAACGGGACTGGTGCTGGAAAAAGAGTTTCAGGCAGGGGTTGCCCTCATGGAGTTAAAACCTCTTGGCTCTGTGGACATCTTTGAGAAGATTATCGAACATAACCCCATGGGTCCCCTGGCTCCAGACTGCCAAGTAAAGATGGGAGACGCTTATTTCCAGGCCCAGGAGTATGAAGACGCAGCGGATGCCTATAGAAAGCTCCTAGAGACCTATCCCAAGAGTGAATGGGCGCCTTATGCCCTGTACCGTATCCCCCTATCTAGACTAAATGTTGAATTGCGCAGGGAGAGAGATATGGGAAAGCTGCAGAAGGCCAGAGAGGGCTTTGAGGAATACATAGCTAATTATCCTGAGGGGCCCCTCACCCAGGAGGCCAAGAAGGGTTTTCATGACGTAGAGGAACTCATGGCCCAGAGGGAGTATCAAACTGCGGAGTTTTATTTGCGCAAAAAAAACCTCCAGGCCGCTATAGTCTACTTACAGGGAATACGGGATAGATTCCCCAACACCTCCTGGGCAGAGAAATCCCAGGAGACTCTAGACTTCCTTAAAAAAATCAGTGTCGCCAAGAAATGAGAACCTTGTGGTTTATACCCTTTCTTGTCTCCTTTCCCCTTATGGGTTGCGGATATACTTCTAAGTCTCTCTTGCCGCAGAATGTAAATTCCGTCTATGTCTCTATCTTTGACAACAAGACCTTCCGCCGCGGTCTGGAATTCGATCTGACCAACGCAATAAAGAATGAAATACTCTTTAAGACTCGGCTGAAACTTGCAGACAAAGACCATGCCGATTCTGCTCTTTACGGGAAGATACGCGATGTCAAAGGGCATGTACTCATAGAGAATCCCGACGCCCAGGTGGTAGAAACCGCTGTGACTATCTTTGTCGAGTTTTCCTGGGTAGACCTTCGCACGGGCAGGACCATTGTGAATAAGATGGGCGTAACGCAGCAAGGGGAATTCAAGGCCACAAGACAGGAGGATGAAAAGTTTGCAGAAGATAAGGCCTTTGTCGATCTTGCTGAGAGGATAGTTAATCTCATGGAGGAGGTATGGTAAGCCCGTTTGTGAGACATAATCCAAGGGTTTTGTACACCACTTGCTGGCCAGAGTCAATCTCTACCAGGACCAAGGTTCGCCACAGCGAACTCACCTCTAGTGTGGGAGGAAGGGTTTACGCCCTAAGGCTTGAGGCGCTCAACAGGTCTGGCTGCCGAGGACTCAAGGAAGTGCTTCTGAAGGCAGGGGGAAGACTCGTACACCACCGTAATGGAACCAAACCTCAGACCATGCTCCTTATAAGCAGGCAGGGGATGGAAACCCTTGCCACCCTCAGTAAAACAACAACGGGGCTTGAGGGTATATCAGAGGCCATGAAAAAAACCCTTTGGAACTACGAGAGGGTATCCTTCACTGTACCCCACAGCAAGGGCCTTTTGAAGTTGGGCAGGAAGACCTGTGTGATGGGTATCCTTAATGTTACACCAGACTCTTTCTATGACGGAGGCCGCTTTCAGACCCTGAAAAGGGCCTTAAACCACGCCCATAATATGATAAAAGAGGGTGCTGACATAATAGACATAGGTGGAGTCTCTACCAGGCCCGGTTCCAAGGCCATCCCCCTGGAAGAGGAGCTGAGGCGGGTAATTCCTGTGGTAAAGGAGCTTTCCAGGCAGACGAATAGGCCGATTTCTGTAGATACCTACCGTGCATCGGTTGCTAAAAAGGCCTTAGCCTCTGGGGCACAGATGATAAATGACATAAGTGGCCTGGACGACCCAGACATGGCCAAGGCAGTGGCTTCTTATGGGGCACCCCTAGTTATAATGCACATAAAGGGTAGTCCCCATAGGATACAGAAAAGACCCGTATACAAAGACCTTCTAAGGGAGATTATGAGTTTCTTAAGGAAAAAGGTTGAAAAGGCCCTTGATGCGGGGTTAAAAGAATCCAGTATTATAATAGACCCAGGCATAGGGTTTGGAAAGGGTCCAGAACAGTCTTTGGAGGTCCTCCAGGGTCTGGAGCAGTTAAGGTCCCTTGGCCTTCCAATCATGGTGGGCACCTCTAGGAAGAGCTTTATTGGCAGTGGTCTGGGGTTATCTCCAGAAGAGAGATTACCAGGTACCCTAGCCACCCTTGCCATGGCCATTCTCAAGGGGGCTAAGATTGTAAGGGTTCATGACGTAAGGGAGGCGGTGCAGCTAGCCGCCATCTGCGATGCCACGAAGGGTGAGCAATGGAGAAGTTCATAGAAGACATAAATTTTTGGGTGGTCCTTCGGGCCTCCATAGAGATATTCATCATATTCTTGATGCTCTATTTCGTCCTGCGCTTTATGCAGGGGACCCGAGGCATTGGTATCCTCAGGGGACTGGTATTCTTCCTGGTAATTGCCACGGTTATCCTCCTCTTCGTTGTTAGGAAGTTGCAGTTATACACCGTAGATTGGCTACTCACGGAATTTCTACCCATTATCACTATACCTTTCATCATCCTCTTTCAACCCGAATTTCGCAGGGCCCTGATAAGATTGGGTCTAAACCCCTTCTTTGGTATCTTTTTTAGGTCTGAACCGCCTATGCTAGAAGAGGTAGTCAAGGCTACCACTGCCTTATCTAAGAGCAGGCTGGGGGGGCTCATTGCTATAGAGAGGAAGGTGGGCCTGGATAACTTTATAGAAGGTGGTGTGCGTATCAACGCTGACGTGTCCAGTGACCTCATACACACTATTTTCTGGCCGGGTTCACCCCTCCATGATGGCGCTATTATAATCCAGGAGCAGAAGATAGCGGCGGCTGGATGTTTTCTACCCTTGAGTGATAGTCCTACAGTGGATAAGACTTTAGGCACGCGCCACAGGGCGGGTCTAGGCCTTACGGAGGAGACCGATGCTATCTCCATTATAGTATCGGAGGAAACTGGCTCCATCTCCCTGGCTACTAAGGGGCAGATAACCAGTGGCTACGATGAAGAAGGGCTTAGAAAGGCCCTAGGGCGCCTTTTTGAAGGTGCCAGTGAGAACCCTGGAGGAGCACGGCTTGCTCAAAGAAGCCCTCTTTGATAATCTTGGTGCAAAGCTCATGGCCTTGGTCATGGCCATGGCCCTCTGGCTATATGCTACAGGCAGGCATACGGGAGAGCTCAATGGTACCGTGTCCATAGAGGTACTCTACCCCCCGGGCTACACCTTGCTAAGCCAGTCAGTCACCGAGGTCAACGTTAGGCTCAAAGGCCCTAAAAACAGTATTGACTATATTTCCGATTTGATGAGGGATAGAAAGGTAGTGGCCAGGTGTGGAATCACGGTGGAAGGTGGGGAGAAAAAGGACATTGTAGAGGAAACCCTTGTCCTGGACAAAAAAAGCCTCAGTCTCCCCCCCGAGATTAAGGTAGAATCCATATCTCCTAATAGGGTAAAGTTGGCAATGAGCAGGCTGGAGAAAAAAAGCCTCAGTGTACAGCTCCAAAAGCGTGGAGAACCTGCCCCTGGCTATTCTGTGGCCTCAGAGTTCTTCTATCCCTTTGAGGCACAGGTTACCGGGCCTGCCGGTGTCCTTAAAGATGCTACAACTATTATGACCGTGCCTATAGACCTCTCTAACCTGACTCCGGAGCAGAACCGCACCTTTCCTTGGCGGGTGGCCCTGGAACAGGTAGTGACGGTGAATCGAGATGGCGATACCATTACGGTACCAGTAAGACATGAGGGGGATGTAAGGATAAACGTGTGGTTAGAGATTGCTGAAGAGCGAGAAAGTAGAACCTTCGAAAAAGTAGGGGTGAAGGTCCTTGAACCTCCAGACTTCCCCTTCAAGGTCAAGCTTCATGAGGAGCACGTAAGCCTCAAGGTAAAGGGGCCAAAGTTGGTGCTGGACAAGATGAGCCCTCCTGAGGTCTACATAGATGTCAGTGGGCTAGAGACTCCAGGACCATACAAACAACCCATCAGGTGTAACCTGCCACCACAGATAGAGCTACAGGAAAAATTGCCTGAGCTACACCTGGATATTCTTGAGGAACAAGTGGCTAAGAAATGACAAGACTAGGGGTTAACGTAGACCATGTAGCTACCCTCAGACAGGCAAGGAGGACCTACGAACCCGACCCCATAACCGCTGCCTCTCTAGCAGAGCAGGGAGGTGCTGATGTCATTACTATCCATCTCAGGGAAGACCGCAGACATATCCAGGAGAGGGACCTTAAACTCCTTCGCCAGGTGGTCTTTACCAAGCTGAACCTAGAACTCTCCGCTGCCCCGGAGATAGTAAAGATTGCCCTGGCGGAAAGACCCGATCAGGTAACCTTTGTACCAGAGAGGAGACAGGAAATTACTACAGAAGGTGGACTGGATGTAGCCTCGCAAAAGAAGGGCCTAATCCCTATTGTTAAAAGGTTTAAGACCCAAGGGATAATCGTCAGCCTCTTTATAGACCCTGAGGAGGAACAGATAATGGCCTCTAAGGAGGTAGGAGCAGACCTTGTGGAGCTGCATACAGGCGCCTATGCCAACGCTAAAAGGGAATCTCAGCAAAAAGATATGCTGGAGAGGCTTAGAGCTGGCGCCCAACTCTCAAGACAGATAGGACTTGGGGTTAATGCCGGCCACGGCCTTAACTACAAAAATGTGGGCCCCGTTGTGGAGGAATTGGCAGCCGAAGAACTACACATAGGCCACAGCATCATCTCCAGGGCCATCTTTGTGGGAATAAAAAGGGCTGTGGAGGAGATGAAGGAAGTCATCTATAGACACTGTCTCCTGGCAAATGCCAGAAAGTAGGAGGATATATGGCTATCCTTCATGTAGGCACCTATTGTGGTTCTTTTGGAGGTCTCATTCTCATATTAAGAGCCCTTGCAAAAGGCGAAGTGTCTTTAATTTCCCCCCTCCCTGGATGGGAGGGGGAAGGGGGAGGGTGGCTGATTAATAATCACCTTCACCCTACCCTCCCCCATCAAGGGGGAGGAGCTGTAGTGCTGGACTAGTTTTTTAGAGGTCTTACACTAACTATACAGTCTAGAAGTTGAAGGAGGGTACATGTTTAGCGGCTCAATAGTAGCCTTGGTTACGCCCTTTCGCAATGGGGAGGTGGACCTGCCCAGGCTAAAAGAACTGGTTGAATTTCATGTCCGTGAGGGCACCAGTGCCCTCTCTCCTTGTGGCACAACAGGGGAGTCGGCCACCCTTACCCACGAGGAGCACGAAAAGGTAATCTCTGCGGTGGTCCAGCAGGTCGGGGGCCGCATCCCTGTCATTGCTGGCACAGGCTCAAACAGTACCCAGGAGGCCCTGCGCCTCACCAGATATGCCAGGAAGGCAGGCGCCAGCGCCGCCCTCGTTATTACCCCTTACTACAACAAACCCACCCAAGAGGGGCTTTATAGGCATTACAAGGTCATAGCAGAGGAAGTGGATATACCTATAGTTGTTTATAATGTGCCCTCTAGAACGGGCGTATCTATATCTCCTGAGACAGTGGCCAGGCTGGCCCAGTTTAAGAATGTTGTAGCTATCAAGGAGGCTAGCGGAAGCCTTGACCAGGTCAGTGCTATCCTGGGGCTATGCAATATTACGGTACTCTCAGGAGATGACTCCCTCACCCTCCCCATCCTTTCTATAGGGGGGAAAGGGGTGGTTTCTGTGGTAGCTAACATAGTTCCCAAAGATGTAGCTAGTATGGTGGACAGCTTCCTTAAGGGGAAGCAGAAGGAAGCCGCAAAGATGCATGGGAAGCTCTTTCCCCTGACAAAGGCTATGTTTATAGAGACGAATCCTATACCTGTGAAGACTGCCATGCGTCTGCTGGGCAGGCTTAACGGGGAGTTAAGGATGCCCCTGTGTGAAATGACACGGGAGCATGAACTTCAGTTGACCAAGGCCCTTAATGATTATGGGCTCCTCTAAGGGTGTATGGCAGTAGGGGCACGTTGCAACGTGCCCCTTACTTAATTTTTTAGAGGTCAATTAAATCTGATTAATATGGACAGCGATAAAATAGTAAAGGCCGTACGACTCTTTTTAGAGGGTATAGGCGAGGACCCTGGCCGCCCTGGCCTGAAGGAAACCCCTGAGAGGGTGGCCTCCATGTGCGAGGAGATCTTTGCTGGGACAGGAAAAGAGGCCAGGGACGAGATAAAGGTACTACGCTCAGAGAACCACGATGAGATAGTACTCCTCAAAGACATACCCTTCTATTCTGTCTGTGAACACCACATCTTGCCCTTCATAGGGGTAGCCCACGTGGCCTATATCCCCCAGGGTGGACGTGTCACAGGGATAAGCAAGCTGGCCAGGGTAGTAGAACTCCATGCAAAGAAGCTACAGGTCCAGGAACGTTTTACTACCGATGTCGCTGATAGCATCATGCAGGCCCTTCGCCCCAAAGGGGTGATGGTGGTTGTCCAGGCAGAGCACCTGTGTATGACCATGCGAGGGGTGAAGAAGCCCGGCTCCAAGGTCCAGACCTCTGTGGTCAGGGGCATCTTCAGGGACAACCCAGCCACCAGGGCTGAGGCCATGGCCCTTATCCAGTCAGTAAGACCGTAAGTCGTGCCCAAGGCAGATTCGCCTATGGCGAACCTTTTGCCCAAGGAGGATTCGAAATGATTAGAAAGATTGTCCTTTATCTCTTTATCTCCATGTCCCTCCCTACAGCAGTTGTGGCAGACCCGTCCACCTCGGGCGGACAGGAAGCTACTCCTATGATAGAATTCTCCGGGGCGGACATTGGCTTCCTTAGGCTCTCTCTCCAGGACTGCATAGCCGCGGCCCTGAAGAACAACTTTGATGTGGAGATAGCCAGGCTGAATCCCAGGATGGAGGAGAAGGATATCTCCGTGGAAAAGGCCAGGTTCGACCCCATCCTGAAGGCATCGGAAGAAATACGAGAGGACCAGACCCCCTTAAACAACTTCTTTGTCTCTGGTATCTTTGCTCCAACAGAATTCTTTGAGGATATTCGAACCTTTAACACCACCCTCAGCATATTGACCCCTATAGGTGCCACGGCCTCCATAGAGTACGATTTTAATAGACGATTTGCCAAACCTGTAGGCGCCAGAGTCCTTATCTTCAACCCTGCCATGAATAGCTTTATAGAGGCAAAACTTACCCTGCCCCTCCTTAAAAAGGCCGGCATATTCTATAACAGGAGCCTGATATATATAGCTAGAAATGAGAAGAAGGTATCCCTCCAAGCCTTTAAGAGAACCCTTATAGAGGTTACAAATGCCGTGCAGAGGGCCTATTGGGACCTTGTAAAGGCCGTAGAAGACCTGAAGGTGGCCCATAAGTCCTTGCAAATGGCCGAGGAATTCCTCCAGAAAAATAAACATCAGGTAGAGGCGGGGCTTATGGCACCCATAGAGATAGTGGTGGCGGAGGAGGAGGTGGCTGCAAGACAGGAGGCGATAATAACGACGGAGAACGCGGTCAAAGATAGAGAGGATGAACTCAAGCGCCTGATGAACTTTATCAGGCCTGGAGGCGACCCTATCCTTGCTGACATGACTATCGTCCCTGTGGACAAGCCTGTTTTTGAGGTTAAGAAGCCCAGTGTAGTAG